>JBDSMA010000346.1:0-6708 GCA_039916085.1 Sphingomicrobium sp. | reverse complement strand
CATTGCCGGTCCAGCTGACGTCGGCATGGGCGACGAAGCCGCCGCCAAGCGGAACGTTGACCTGGCCATTGGCGAGCTTTTCATGCGCGGCAGTGGCATAGCCGAGCGTGCCCGATGCGCTGAGCGGTCCATCGGGGATCACGCGCGGTATCCGCGAATCGATGACATTGATCACGCCGCCGACCGCCGACGCCCCGAACAGCAAAGCGGCCGGACCGTGAAGCACCTCGATGCTGTCGGCGGTCAGCGGGTTGATCGCTACCGCATGGTCGCTACTCGATCCCGATACATCGAGGCTGCCGATGCCATCGACGAGGATCCGGATGCGGTCGCCCGACAGCCCGCGCAGCACCGGTTTGGAGACGTTCGGCCCCGACCCCGAAGCGGTGACGCCCGGTTGGCGGGCAAGCGTCTCGCCGATCGATGGGCGGACCTGAGCAGCAAGGTCGCTGCCGCCAAGCACCGCCACGTCGCCGAGTATGTCGTCGCTTCGGCGGCGCGCCGTGACGACAATGGTGTTGTCAGCGTCGGCCGGCGCCGGCTTGGCCGCCGGGCTGGGCGGGGGCGAGGCAGGGCCGGCAAAAGCGGGGGCGGGCAACAATAGTCCTGCGAGGCAAAGGGGGGTGAGGCGCATCGAAACTCCAATCGCGAAGCCCTCTACCGTCACGATATAATATATCAAGCTCCCGGTTTTCCACGATCCGCCAAATTCGATGAACCGACATCGTGAGGTGATGAACCGCCGGGGAGACATGGCCGATTGCAGAGCTGCCAGGGGAGCGGAGCCTGGCCACGCTTTAACTATTTGTTCAGCAACGCAGCATATTCCGGTGGTTCCTAGGTGGAAAAGGATCAGACATGTTCAAGAAACTGAATAACAAGGGCGCCACCGCGATCGAGTACGGCCTGATTGCCGCGCTGATTGCCGTCGCCGCGATTGCTGCAATGACGAGCGTTGGTTCGAAGCTCGGGACGACCTTCAACAACGTCGCTTCCAAGCTCGGCTAAGCCAACTCGCAAACAAGGCAGGGAAGAAGGCTCTCAACGCCTTCTTCCCTGTTTGCGTTCGGGGTTCCCATACCGTTGGCGGTGCAATGCCCCGCTGGAGGAGCGTGGTTCGACTGGCCTTGCGGACTTCGCGCTACTCACTGGACGCACCTGAAAAAAACGTTACTCGGGCGTAGTGAGTATTGCGCGTAATATCGACACGGCCCAGTTGGGTGCGGTCCTCAAAACCGCGCTTGACGCGGTGGTGGTGATGCGTACCGACGGCACCATCGCGGGCTGGAACGACGTCGCGGAGCGCACCTTTGGCTGGTCGTTCGCCGAGACCGAAGGCCAGCGAATGAGCGCGATGATCATACCCGAGCGCTACCGCGAGGCGCATGAGGCCGGCCTGGCCCATTTTCTCGCCACCGGCGAGGGCCCGGTACTCGACCGGCACATCGAGATCGAGGCGCTTCATCGCGACGGCCGCGAACTGCCGATCGAGCTGTCGATTACCTGCACGAGCCAGTTCGGCGAGTCGATATTCCTCGGCTTCCTGCGCGACATCAGCGAGCGGCGCGCGAACGAGCGGCGGCAGAAATTGCTGGTCGACGAGCTCAACCACCGGGTCAAGAATTTGCTCGGCGTGGTCGGCGCGATCGCCCACCAGACGGCGCGTTCCTCGACCGCGCTAGACGAATTCACAACGGCATTCACCGGGCGACTGTCGTCGTTGGGCCGGGCACACGAGATTCTGACCGCGGCGACGTGGGAACGGGCCTCGCTGCGCGAACTGGTGGAGGCGGCGATCGAGCCATTCGCGGCCGAGGGGCGGGTGATTGCGCAGGGGCCGGAACTGACGCTGTCACCGCGCCAGTTCCTGAGCATCAGCATGATCCTCCACGAGCTTATCACCACCGCCATCAAATATGGCGTGCTGGCGACTCCCGAGGGCATGATCGACGTACAATGGGCGGTGGCTGACGACGAGGTCACGCTGCGCTGGACCGAGCGCGGCGGGCAACAAATCGTGGCTCCCAAGCGTTCCGGGTTTGGCAGCAAGATGATTGCGCTGAACGTGAAACATGATTTGCAGGGAAGCAGCGAGAGTCGCTGGGACCCCGACGGATTGCATTTTTGCTTGTCTTTCCGCCGCGATTGAGCAGGACGGCTGGATGCGCCAGTGGGTTTATCAATTTACGACTGACCCGCCCAAGGGGCTGAAGCCTGACGTCTCGCCCGACAAATTCCCAGATATCGACAGCAATTTGTTCGCCACGCCGATCCTGATCGTCGAGGATGAATCGATGATCGCGTGGATGATCGTCAACATCCTCGAGGAAGCCGGGTTCGAGGCTGTCGCGGTCGCCGCCAACGGGGCGCAGGCGCTCGAGGAGGCGCGGGTGCGAGCTCCCCGACTCGTGGTCAGCGACGTCAACCTTGGCAAGGGCGCCGACGGGGTCGAGACTGCGCTGGCCATTTGCAAATGCCAGCCGGCGCCGGTCATCTTCGTCACCGGCTATGCCGACGACAGCATGCGCCAGCGGATCGCCGATACGCTGCCGCGCGCGCAAATCCTGCGCAAGCCGGTCGACCCGGGTGCGCTGACCCGCGCGGTGCTGAGGGCGATCGCTCACTAGCCAGGCCGCCGGCGGTGCATCCGACCGCCATTCCGTCTCGTAATCCCCTTGAAGGCCAATCGCCTTGAGGAGAGACGCGATGTTGTCGATGACGCCGTTCCAGAATCAGGCCGCACCCAGGTCGCAGGCCATCCCCGCCGGCGCATCGCGCGCCAAAGGCCTCATCGAGCCACCAAAATCGGCGTCGAAGCCGTGACCGCAAGGGGCTCTGGCTGTGCCCTCGGCCGGAGCCTCACTCGGCGGGGCGGGAGGGGGCCGGCACGGACCAAACTCGCCGACTTCCGTCCCCGCCGAGACCATATGAAGCGCAGCGAGCGGCTTTGCTTTATCGCTGGAGTGTCTATCAGGCGCGGAATGGCGGGCGTTCAACCAAGCAACACCGAAGGGATCGAGTCGCGATTGCTGGCGCGGCTGTTAAGCGAGGTCGCGCGCGGCGACCGCGGCGCGCTGACGCGCCTCTATGCGCTGACCTCCGCGCGGCTGTTCGGGCTGTGCATGCGCGTGCTGCGGTCTCAGTCCGACGCCGAAGAAGTGTTGCAGGAAGTCTATGTGCGGGTGTGGACGAGGGCCCGGCAATATGATCCGGCGCGGGCCGGGGCGATGAGCTGGCTCGCCGGGATCGCGCGCAACGGCGCCATCGATCGCATTCGCGGGCGCAAACCCGGCGGTGCGCCGATCGACGCCGCCAACGATGTCGCCGACGAAGCGCCGTCGGCGTTCGAGTTGATCGAAAAGGCCGAGGACAAAAGGCGGCTGGGCGGCTGCCTCGACGAACTTGACGAGCAGCCGCGCATGATGATCCGCGCCGCCTTCTTCGACGGCCTGAGCTATGCCGAGCTGGCCGACCGCGAGGCGGTGCCGCTGGGCACGATGAAGAGCTGGATTCGGCGCGGTCTGATCCGGCTGAAAGGCTGTCTGGAGCGATGAACGGTGACGACGCCTTGACCCCCGAACAGGAACGCGACCTGCTGGCCGCCGAGCATGCGCTGGGCGTGCTCGCCGGCGGCGAGGCAACGGATGCGCGGCGCCTTGAAGCCGACGATGCGGGCTTCGCCCAGGCGGTCGCCCGATGGCGCGGGCGGCTGGCGCCCTTGGCCGAGGAAGTCGATCCGGTTGAGCCACCCGCGGGGCTGCTGGTGGCAATCGAGCGGCGGATCGGCGAAGCGGGCGACGGATCGAATGTCGTCGAGCTCAAACGCAAACTGTCGGCATGGCGCGGGTTGGCGGGGGCAGCGGGCGCGCTGGCGGCGGCGTTGGCGCTGGTCGTCATGGTGCGGCCGGTGGGGCTGATCGAGCGCCCGCCCGTCGCGCGGGTTCAGGAACGCGGCGCGCTGGTCGCGACCATGGCTGGCGCCAAGGGCCCGGCGCGGTTGGTGGCGACGTTCGACCCGATGAGCCGCAACCTGGTGGTGGCGGCCGCCGCGGGGATCGCCGCCGGTTCAAAGGAAACCCACGAGCTGTGGATGATCCCGAAAGACGGAACGCCGCACTCGATGGGCGTGATGCCGCCCGACAAGCCGATGCACGCCGTACTGCCGGTCGATGTGGCGGCGAATTTCGTGGAAGGGCTAACCCTGGCGGTGTCGGTCGAGCCGGCCGGAGGGTCGCCGAGCGGGCTCCCGACCGGGCCGGTCATCGCGTCGGGCGCGCTGGTGCGGGCCTAGGCCAGCGCGGCATCGACCAGCGTGTCGAACGCTGCGCCGGTGGGGAAATCGGCGGCGACCCACTCCCGCTCGATAACCTTGAGCATCTTTGCCACCGCCGGACCCTGCGCCACGCCGCGGGCGATGAGCGCCCCGCCGGTGAGCGGCATGCGCGGCACCGGCCACTCGCTGATCGAGGCGGCAGCGGCGCTGTCCCCGGCGAGGAGAAGGCGGTCCTCGGCGCCCTCGGTGCCGATTGCATAAACGAGCGCGCGCGGAGAACCGCCGAGGGCCGGGTCGGCGGCGGCGGCGAGGCGCTTGCGCGCCTTGTTCGACAGCTTGAGCCGGGCGCCGATCTTCTCCGCCAGCCCTGGGTCACGCGGAAGGATGGCAGCAAGGCGGCGCAGCGCGTGGGCGGAGATCGCGGCGGCACGCTCGGCGCGAGCCAAAGCGGCGATGGCGGCGCCGGCCTCGCTGACGATCTCGGGCAGCACCGGGGCGAAAATGCCGCGTTGCTGCATCAGCGCGACCGTCGGCGCCGGGTCGGCCAGGCCGAGCAGTTTCAAGCATTCGTCGGCGATCCGCTCGCGCGACAGGGCCATCAGGTCGTTGGCGCGCGCGGTGCAGGCGTCGAGGCCCGCCGCGTCGGGTTCGGCATCGGGTCCGACCGGGCCGAAACGGGCGTGGAAGCGAAAGAAGCGCAGGATCCGCAAATGGTCTTCGGCAATGCGCTGCAACGGATCGCCGATGAAGCGCAGACGGCGGGCGGCAATGTCCGCCTCGCCGCCGAAATAATCGTGGACCTCGCCGGTGAAAGGATCGGCGTAGAGCGCGTTGATGGTGAAATCGCGGCGCGCGGCGTCGGCCTGCCAGTCGTCGGTGAAAGCCACGGTGGCGCGGCGGCCGTCGGTCGATACGTCGCAGCGCAGCGTCGTCACTTCGACTACGGTGCCCGAGCTGACGGCGGTAATCGTGCCATGCTCGATGCCGGTCGGGACGGCCTTGATGCCGGCATTTTCGAGCCGGGCGATGACATCGGTCGGCGCGTGCGTCGTGGCGAGGTCTAGGTCCTGCGATTCGAGGCCGAGCAGTGCGTCGCGCACCGCGCCGCCGACAAAGCGCGCATGGCCGTGCTCCGCGTCAAGCGCGGTGAGCAGGCGGCGGATGCCGGGCCGATCCAGCCAACGAGCCGGGTTCAGCTCCACCGCAGCCGCCGACTCAGGTTGACGATCATCGCCGCGGTCGCGCCCCACACTTGCCGGCCCTTCCACGAAATTTCGAAATAGCTGCGTTCGCGACCGCGGAAATGGGCAGTCTTGCGCTGCTGGTTGGCGGGATCGAGGAGGAAGGCGAGCGGCGCTTCAAACCAGTTGGCGACTTCATGCGGGTTGGCTTTGAGCGCGACGTCGGGCGGCACGATCCCGACCACCGGGGTCACGCCATAGCCGGTGACCGTAAGATAATGGTCAGCCTGGCCGACGATGCGAACCACCGCCGGGTCGAGGGCGATCTCCTCCCACGCTTCGCGCAGCGCGGCCTGGCGGGCGGTTTCACCATCGTCGATGCGGCCTCCAGGAAAGGCGATCTGACCGCCGTGGACACGCAAATCGTGGCGGCGTTCGGTCAGCAATACGCCGGGCTCTGGCCGATCGGTGATTGCAACCAGCACCGCCGCTTCGCGCACTGCCTCACCATTGGCGATGGGGTCGTGGAGGTCGCCGCGCAGCAGGTCTCCCGGGGCGGTAAGGGCGAGGGCGGCGACGAGCCGCTCGAGGAGAGTCATGCGGCGCGCCTTGGGCCAAGCGGGAAGAAGACGCCGTCGGACCAGATGCCGGGCGGGTCGTGGTCCTCGGCCAGCGCGATCTCGGCGAGTTCATAATAAAGCGGGCGCGCAATCTCCGCTTCGAGCCCATGTCGGACGGCGAGTCGGGGCGAGGGTCCGGTATCCGACTCAACCACGATCAACGGGTGATCGGGGCCGGCGATGAGAGCGTCACCAGAGTCGAGGCGGAAAGCAACCTGGCGCTGGCTGCCTTCGCCCTCCATCGTCATCTCGACCGCGCGGAAGGCGGTGGATTCGACCTCGATCGACAGCTTTTCGGCCGGGGTGACCAAGACATGGCTGCCATCGGGCTCGCGCCGCAGCACGGTCGAGAAGAGTCGGATCATCGCCGGGCGCGTGATTTGCCGGCCCTGGTGAGTCCAGCGGCCGTCGCGGGCGATGCGCATCTCGCTGTCGCCGCAATGGGTCGGATGCCAGCGATCGACCGGGGGAGTGCCGCCGCGCGCTTCGATCGCCGCGGCGAGCGCGGCGAGGCTATGGCCGGCAAAGTCGATTGGGGGGCGGGTCTCGGGCATTTCCACATCCCCTTGTCATTGCGAGCGGAGCGAAGCAATCCAGCCTTGCGCCGAGTGGATTGCTTCGTCACTGCGTTCCT
>JBDSMA010000345.1:0-6775 GCA_039916085.1 Sphingomicrobium sp. | reverse complement strand
TGTCGCCGCGGCTGACGGCGGCGGCGAGTTCGGCGGGATCGAGGACCGAGAGGATGGCGAGCGCGACCCGGCCGCCGACGCCTTGCACGCTGGTCAGCGAGCGGAAGCTTTCGCGCTCGCCCGCCATGCCGAACGCGAACAAGGTCATCGAATCCTCGCGCACCTGCAGTTCGGTGAGAAGCAGGGCATTGCCGCCGATCGGCCCCAGCGCGTCGAGCGTCCGGGCGCTGGCGAGGACGAGGTAGCCGACCCCGGCGACATCGATAATCGCGTGGTCGGCGGCGGTTTCGGCCAGAGTTCCGGTCAATCTCGCAATCACGCACTATCCCTAACCGTTCGTCCCGAGCGAAGTCGAGGGGCGCGGGCGAGCGAAGTCGAGCCATTTGTGCTTTTGGTTCTCGGCTTCGCTCGAAATAGTCCCTCGACTTCGCTCGGGAGGAACGGGGTTGGTTTAGCGATTGAGGCCTCGCGCGCTCGCCAGATGGTGGGCGTGGGTGATGGCGACGGCGAGGGCGTCGGCGGCGTCGGGGCCGGCGATGGCGACTCCCGGGAGCAGGCGCTGGACCATGGCGTGGACCTGGACCTTGTCGGCATTGCCGACGCCGACGACTGCTTTCTTGACCAGCCGCGCGGCATATTCGCCGACCTCGATGCCGGCGCGGGCGGCGACCATCAACGCGACGCCGCGCGCCTGGGCCAGCTTCAGGGTGGTCTGCGGGTTCTTGTTGACGAACACTTCCTCGGCAGCGGCGGCGGTCGGGGCGTGATCGGCGATCAATGCCTCGAGCATGGTGGCGAGGTGGGACAGGCGCTTGGCGAGCGGTTCGGCGACATCGGTCTTGAGCTGGCCGTTGGCGAGGTGGGTCAGGCGATTGCCCTCGGCGCGGATCAACCCCCAACCGGTGATGCCGAGGCCGGGGTCAAGGCCGAGGATGATCAGATTCCCCTCCCGCTAGGCGGGGTCAGGGGAGGGACTGTCATCACGATGCCGGGTAAGCGCACAGGCCCTCCCCCAGCCCCTCCCGCGAGCGGGAGGGGGGCTATTGGAGTCTCTCCATAATTTCGTCGGAAACGTCGTAATTGCTCCATACCTGCTGGACATCGTCGTCGTCGTCGAGGGCGTCGATAAGTCTCAAAAGGGTGGCGGCGTCGGCTTCATTGACGTCGACCATGACCTGGGGGCGCCAGGCGAGTTTGGCGCCTTCGGCTTCGCCCAAGGCGGGCTCAAGCGCCTTGGCGACTTCGTGCAAGGACCCCTGGTCGGTCCAGATTTCATGGCCATCGTCGGACGAAGTGACGTCGTCCGCGCCGGCTTCCAAGGCGGCCTCGAACAGCGTGTCGGGCGAGCCGGCAGTGGCGGGGTAGGAAATCAGGCCCATGCGGTCGAAAGCGTGGCTGACGCTACCCGAAGCGCCCAGATTGCCGCCGTTCTTGGAGACGATGGTGCGGACGTTGGTGGCGGTGCGGTTGCGGTTGTCGGTCAGCGCCTCGATGATCAGTGAGACGCCGCCGGGGCCGAAGCCTTCGTAGCGGATTTCCTCGTAATTCTCGGCATCGCTGGCGCTGGCCTTTTCGATCGAGCGCTGGATATTGTCCTTGGGCATCGACTGGGCGCGGGCGGCGATGACCGCCGCGCGCAGCCGCGCGTTCATCTCCGGATCGGGCAGGCCCATCTTGGCCGCGACGGTGATTTCGCGAGCGAGTTTCGAGAACATCGTCGAGCGCTTTTTGTCCTGCGCGCCCTTGCGGTGCATGATGTTCTTATATTTGGAATGGCCGGCCATTTGATCTCCGTAAGTCCGACATGCCCTCCCCTGGCCCCTCCCGCAAGCGGGAGGCGACTATGTCAGGCGAGCCCTAAAGCGGTGCGATAGGTTTCGAGGAGAGCGTCCATTTCATCGCGGGTGTGCTTTTCCATGCGGCGCAGGCGGACGATGGCGCGCATCGTCTTGGTGTCATAGCCACTGCCCTTGGCCTCGGCATAGACGTCGCGGACATCGTCGGCGATGCCCTTTTTCTCTTCCTCGAGACGTTCGATCCGTTCGATGAAAAGCCGCAGCTGATCGGCCGCGACATTGCCTTCGCTCATGTCATTTTCCCGCTTGAGTGTGAATCCGGCTGGATGCCGATGCGTCCCTAGGCGAGGCGGCGCCCGCGCTCAAGCAGGCTGAAAAGGATTGGCCGGTTGAACCGATGGTGCGAGGGTTTATGGGGGCGGCACGGGCAAGGAGAACAAGCGGGCCATGGCGATCATTCCGGGGATGCCCCCGCGCTCACGCAAGGTGAAGATATTGGCAACGCTGGGACCGGCCTCGTCCGATCCGGCGATAATCGAGCGGTTGATGCTGGCCGGGGCCGACGCCTTCCGCATCAACATGAGCCACGGCGAACGGAGCGAGAAGGAAAAGCTGGTAATCGCGATCCGCGCGCTCGAGCAGAAGCTCGGCCGGCCGACGACGATCCTGTTCGACCTGCAAGGCCCCAAGCTGCGGGTCGGCGATTTCGTCGGGGGCGAGGTGACGCTCGAGATCAGCCAGCGCTTCGTCTTCGACATGGATCAGGCGCCGGGCGATGCCCGGCGGGTCGAGCTGCCTCACCCCGAATTGTTTGCGACATTGAAGGTTGGCGACCGGTTGCTGATCGACGACGGCAAGGTGCGCTTAAAGGCGCTCAGTGTCTCGCCCGACCGGATTGAGGCCGAGGTTATGGTCGGCGGCACGGTGTCGAACCACAAGGGCGTCAACGTGCCCGACGTAGTGGTGCCGATTCCGGCGCTGACCGACAAGGACCGCGGCGACCTGGTGTTCGCTCTAGAACAGGGTGCCGACTATATCGCTCTGTCGTTCGTCCAGCGGCCCGAGGATGTCGCAGAGGCGCGCTTGTTGATCGGCGACAAGGCTGCGCTGCTGGCCAAGATCGAGAAGCCGCAGGCGATCGAGCGACTGGGTGAAATACTCGACCATGCCGACGCGCTGATGGTCGCGCGCGGCGACCTGGGAGTCGAATTGCCGCCCGAAGGCGTGCCGCCGCTGCAGAACCGGATCGTCGCGTTGGCGCGGCAGGCCGGCAAGCCCGTGGTGGTCGCGACGCAGATGCTCGAATCGATGATCGTCTCACCGACCCCGACGCGGGCCGAGGTCAGCGATGTCGCCAACGCCATCTACGACGGGGCTGACGCGGTGATGCTGTCGGCGGAGAGCGCGGCGGGCCATTATCCGGTCGAGGCGGTGACGATGATGGACCGCATCGCGCGGAGCGTCGAAACCGATCCGATCTATCCGGCGCGGGTCCATTTCACCGAAACGCCGACCGAAGCGACGACCGCCGACGCTTTGTCCGAAAGCGCGGCCAAGATCGCCAAGACGCTCTCGGTCCGGGCGATGGCCTGCTACACCTCGTCGGGATCGACCGCGCGGCGGATCGTGCGCGAGCGGCCGCCGGTGCCGACGCTGGTGATGACCGCCAGCCTGGCCGTGGCGCGGCGGCTGGGGCTGCAGTGGGGCGTCCACGCGGTCCACACCCGCGACGTCCACAATTTTGAGGACATGGTCGGCAAGGCCAAGCGGATGGCGCTGCGCCACGGGCTGGCCGGGGCGAACGAGCGGATGGTGGTGATGGCCGGGGTGCCGTTCGGCATGGCGGGATCGACCAACGTCCTCCACGTCGTGCGGCTCGACGGGACCGAACTCGACCGCCACAAAAGCTAGCTCAGCGCGAGCCGGTCATCATGTCGGGCTCGGCGGTCTTCTCGGTTCCTTCCGCCTCCATCGGCGCGCCGTGATTCCACAGCGCCAGCGTCGGGATGCACAAAGCCGGCGCCGTCGGATTGAAGTCGAATGCGCTGATCCCGCAATTGAGGATCTCGCCCTGGCGGTTGAGCGCCATGATCTCGGCTTCGGTCAGGTCTTCGAGAATATAGCGCATGCACATCACGACGACTTGGTGGCCGACGACCAGCACCCGCTTGCCGGCATATTGAAGATTGATGGTGTTGAGCGCCGAGCGGAGGCGGAGGATGACGTCGGCCCAGCTTTCCCCGCCAGGGGCGCGGTGGTAGAATTTGCCGAGCTTGGCGCGGTGGGCGGCTTCCTCGGGAAATCGCTCCGCAATGCCTTTCGGGGTGAGGCCGTCGAACACCCCGAACTCGCGTTCGCGCAGGCGTTCGTCGAGCAAGGTCGGGCGCGCCCCGCCGGCCAGGCCGCCCGCCGCGCAAATCGCCTCCGCGGTCTGACGTGCGCGCAGGTAGGGACTGGCGAGGAGCACCTCGGGCCGCTCCGCCTCAGGCAAAGCGGCGAACCAGCGGCCGGTTGCCTGAGCCTGGAGATGGCCAAGATCGGACAATGGGACGTCGACGTCGCGCAGGTTCAGATCGATCACGCTGGCGCCGGCCTCATAGGCCTTGTCGCGCGCGATATTGCCCTGGCTCTGGCCGTGGCGGACCAGCCATAGTCGTTCGGGCCAGCGCTGGCGTTGCGGCATATTCGCTCCTGTCGTTTCGTCCTAACCGCCGTCACCCTAAACTTGTTTCAGGGTCCATTTTCGTGAATGTCGGCTGCGGCTCCCAAAAGGATGCTGAAACAAGTTCAGCATGACGGAAAGGTAGCACGGGAAAATAGATGGCGACGACGATAGAGGAACTCGAAGCCCGGCGCGCCGCGGCGCGGCTGGGCGGCGGTGAGAAGCGCATCGCGGCGCAGCACGCCAAGGGGCGGCTGACCGCGCGCGAGCGATTGAGCGTGCTGCTCGACGCCGGGAGCTTCGAGGAAGTCGACATGTACGTCGAGCATAATTGCGTCGACTTCGGCATGGAGGAGCAGAAATTCCCGGGCGACGGCGTCGTAACCGGGTCGGGCACCATCAACGGGCGGCTGGTGTACGTGTTCGCGCAGGATTTCACCGTGTTCGGCGGGTCATTGTCCGAACGTCACGCGCAGAAAATCTGCAAGGTGATGGACGCGGCGATGAAGGTCGGGGCGCCGGTCATCGGCCTCAATGACTCGGGCGGGGCGCGGATCCAGGAGGGGGTCGCCAGCCTCGGCGGCTATGCCGAAGTGTTCCAGCGCAATGTGCTGGCGTCGGGGGTCATTCCGCAATTGTCGCTGATAATGGGGCCGTGCGCGGGCGGGGCGGTCTATTCCCCCGCGATGACCGACTTCATCTTCATGGTGAAGGAGAGTTCCTACATGTTCGTGACCGGGCCCGAGGTGGTGAAGACGGTCACCAACGAGGTGGTGACGCAGGAAGAACTGGGCGGGGCGGTGACCCACACAACCAAGTCGGGGGTGGCCGACGTGGCGTTCGAGAATGACGTCGACGCGCTTCTGGCGACGCGCGAATTCTTCGATTTTCTGCCGTCGAGCAACCGCCACGACGTGCCGGAGCGGCCGACGGATGACGCGTGGGACCGCATCGAGGACAGTCTTGATACGCTGGTTCCGCCGAGCGCCGCGACGCCCTATGACATGCACGAACTGATCCGGAAGGTCGCCGACGAGGGAGACTTTTTCGAAATCCAGCCCAAACACGCCGCCAACATCATCATCGGTTTCTGCCGGATCGAGGGACGAACGGTCGGCGTCGTCGCCAATCAGCCGATGGTCCTCGCCGGCTGCCTCGACATCAATTCATCGAAGAAAGGCGCGCGGTTCGTGCGCTTCTGCGACGCGTTCGACATTCCGATTATCACCTTCGTCGACGTGCCGGGGTTCCTGCCGGGCGTCGGGCAGGAGCATCACGGGATCATCAAGCATGGCGCCAAATTACTGTTCGCTTATGCCGAGGCGACGGTGCCCAAAATCACGGTGATCACGCGCAAGGCCTATGGCGGGGCGTATGACGTGATGGCCAGCAAGCATCTGCGCGGCGATTTGAACTACGCCTGGCCGACCGCCGAGATCGCGGTGATGGGTGCGAAAGGCGCGGTCGAAATCATCTTCCGCGGGGGGACGGCGGAGGAACAGGCCGAGCGGACTCGCGAATATGAAGAGCGCTTCGCCAACCCGTTCGTGGCGGCGAGCAAGGGTTTTATCGATGAGGTCATCATGCCGCATTCGACACGGCGGCGGGTGGCGCTGGGGTTACGCAAATTGCGCGACAAGAAGCTCGAAAATCCATGGAAAAAGCATGACAATATTCCGCTTTAGCGGCCCGTCATTGCGAGCGTAGCGAAGCAATCCAGTGAAGCAGCCCGCAGTCTATATCGTGGCCAGTCGGCGCAACGGCACTTTATACACGGGCGTCACGTCGAACCTTGTCCAACGCGCTTGGCAACATCGCGAAGGCGGCGTGAAGGGTTTCACCAAGCGTTACGACTGCAAGTTGCTGGTGTGGTTTCAAGTGGGCGAGACGATGGAAGCAGCCATCGTTCGGGAAAAGCAAATCAAGGGCGGCTCACGCCGAGCAAAGCTCGCGCTGATCGAACAAGGCAATCCGGAGTGGCGCGACCTATTTGCAGACATTGTTTGACTGGATTGCTTCGCTTCGCTCGCAATGACGGGGAATGAAATGAAACTCGGACGGTTGAACCATGTGGGGGTTGCGACGCCTTCGATCGAAAACTCCGTCGCGCATTATCGAGAGGTGATGGGGGCGGAGGTGGTGACCGCGCCGTTCGACTTGCCCGCGCAGGGGGTGCGGGTGTGTTTTGTCGATACGCCCAACAGTCAGATCGAACTGCTCGAGCCGCTCGGGGCGGACTCGCCGATCGCATCGTTCCTGGCGAAGAATCCGCTCGGGGGGCAGCATCATGTTTGCTTCGAGGTGCCCGACATAAGCG
>JBDSMA010000344.1:0-5915 GCA_039916085.1 Sphingomicrobium sp. | reverse complement strand
AGCCATTCGCTCATCTTGTCGCTCATCAGCGCCTCGAGCGGCTGGCGCACTTCCGAGCTGACCAATTTATCCTTGGTCTGCGAACTGAATTTGGGATCCGCCAGCTTGACCGAGACGATCGCGGTAAGCCCTTCGCGCATATCGTCCCCGGTCAGCGTGACCTTTTCCTTTTTGAGCATCCCCGACTTGTCGGCGTAATTGTTGATCGTCCGGGTCAGCGCGGCGCGGAACGCGGCCATGTGCGTCCCGCCGTCACGCTGGGGGATGTTGTTGGTGAACGGCAGGACATTCTCATAATAGCTGTCGTTCCATTCGAGCGCGACATCGATGCCAATGCCGTCGCGCACCGCCGAGATGGCGATCGGATCGGGGAACAACGGGGTTTTGGCGCGGTCGAGATATTTGACAAAGGCCGCGATTCCACCCTCGTAATATAATTCATGTTCGACCCGCTCCTCGTGCCGGGCATCGGCGAGGATCAAGCGGACGCCCGAATTGAGGAACGCCAGCTCGCGGAAGCGGTGCTCGAGGTTGTCGAAATCGAATTCGATGATCTTGAATGTTGCCGGGCTGGGCAGGAAAGTGACGCGGGTGCCCTTCTTGCCGTCGGGCGCCTTGCCGACGACCTTCAGCGGCGCCACGGCATCGCCAAAGGCGAAGCGCATATAATGCTCCTCCCCGTCGCGCCAGATGGTCAGATCGAGCCATTCGCTGAGCGCGTTGACAACGCTGACGCCGACACCGTGAAGGCCGCCCGACACTTTGTAGGCATTGTCGTCGCTGGTGTTCTCGAACTTCCCGCCGGCGTGGAGCTGGGTCATGATGACCTCGGCCGCCGACACGCCCTCGCCCTCATGGATACCGGTCGGGATGCCGCGACCATTGTCCTCGACCGTAACCGATCCGTCGGGATTCAATTGGATGAGGATGCGGTCGCAATGGCCGGCCAACGCCTCGTCGATGGCATTGTCGCTGACTTCGAACACCATGTGATGGAGCCCCGACCCGTCGTCGGTGTCGCCGATGTACATGCCGGGCCGCTTGCGCACCGCGTCGAGGCCCTTGAGGACCTTGATCTGGTCAGCACCGTAATCGTTCTGGTTCGGGTCGGAGGCCATCAACATCTACTCTGAAAAAGGGGACGCGCGGGTCAGCGATACCATGCGATCGTGGCCAGGCCGAAGGCAGCCCGGGAAGCGCGAAAAATCATGGCCTGACCATAAGCGAAGCCCCCCGGAAAGCCAAGCTTTTCGGGGGGCCGGTGAGAGGATTCAAATAGGTCGATCAGGCACGGATCGATCGGCTCGGTTCATCCCTGGGCGCGGCTGGGACGACCCCCGCCGGGGCGGCCGCGGCCGCCACCGCCGGGTCGGCGGCCGGCGCCGCCTTCGGGGCGATGCGCCGGGTGCCCGCTGCGCTGCGGATGGCGCTGGCCATCGCCGCGCGGGGCCGCATCGGCGCGCTGGCCGAACTGGTTGAAGGTGCGCGGGCCGTCATTGCGCTGACCTTGATCCGGGCGAACAGGGCGCGGCGCATGATCGCTGCGCGGCGCATGATCGCTGCGCGGCGCATGATCGCTGCGCGGCTGGCGCTCGGCGCGCTGGCCGACCGGGCGGATCTCCGCCGTTCGGGTATCGCGCCGGCCGTGATACTCGCGCCGCTCGCCGTCGCGCTGCGGCCGCTTAGCCCCTTTGGCGCCATTGCCGCCGCGACCGCCGAACCGGTCGCCGCGCTCCTCGCGTTGGGGCGGGAGCTTCAACGCCTTCAAGGCCGACACCGCGGCCATGAAACCCTCTGGCAGCGGCTTGGTATCGATCTTGAGCCGAGTCAGCTTCTCGATGTCGCGTAGATTGATCTTCTCGTCTGGCGAACAGAAGGCCAGCGCGATGCCATCGGCCCCGGCGCGCGCCGTCCGCCCGATGCGGTGGACATATTGTTCCGGCACGTCGGGCAGATCGAAATTGACGACGTGGCTGACGCCCGGGATGTCGATCCCGCGCGCGGCAATGTCGGTCGCGATCAGCACCTTGGCATGGCCCGACTTGAACGCCGCAATAGCGCGTTCGCGCTGCGGCTGCGACTTGTTGCCGTGGATCGCGGCGGCCTCGATGCCCGATGCCCCGAGCTGGCGGACGATCTTGTCGGCGCCATGCTTGGTGCGGCTGAACACCAGCGCGCGTTCGGGATTGACCGACTGCAGGGTGAGGGTCAGCAGCGCCGCTTTCTCCGCCTGGTTGACGAAGGTCACGGTCTGCGAAATCCGCTCGACCGTGGTCGCCGACGGAGTCACCGACACTTCGGCCGGATTGGTCAGATAAGCATCGGCCAGCTGCTTGATCGCCTTCGGCATGGTGGCCGAGAAGAACAGGGTCTGGCGCTGCTTTGGCACCAACTGAACGATCCGTTTGAGCGCGTGGATGAAACCCAGGTCGAGCATCTGATCGGCCTCATCGAGGACGAGGATTTCCAGCCGCGACAGGTCGAGCGCGCGCTGATCGACCAGGTCGAGCAGGCGTCCCGGCGTGGCGACGAGCACGTCGAGCCCGCGGGCGACATCACGCACGCTCTTGTTAGGCGCGGTGCCGCCAAACACGACGCCGACGGTGAGGTTGATGTTTTTCGCGTAAGTGCGAGCGCTCTCGGCGATCTGCGAGGCAAGCTCGCGGGTCGGGGCGAGCACCAGCATCCGGGCGCGCTTGGCGATCGGATGGACGCGCGGATTGGCCAGCCGGTCGAGCGACGGCAGCATGAACGCCGCGGTCTTGCCGGTGCCGGTCTGGGCGATGCCGAGCAGGTCGCGCCCGGTCAGGACGGTCGGAATTGCCTGCACCTGGATCGGCGTCGGCTGCGAATAATTCTTCGTCGCGAGCGCGTCGAGGAGGGGCTGCGAGAGCCCAAGGTCGGTAAATTGAGTCACTAAAAGTCCAATATGCAAAGTGACCGGCCGCGCGGAATCGCGCGAGCCGATCGGGGTTGGTTGAGCACCCCGCGTGAAATGGAGAGCGTTTGAAGCTGGGTCGAGACGCGGGCCGGGTCCCATTTTTCGCAGGAAGCCTGGGCTTCCGGGAAAGGTCTGGGCCGATCACGCCGCTTGCTGGGCGTCTCGTGTTGCGGTGCGATATAGAGGCTTTTGTGGATAAGTCCAGTCAGACCGCCCGAATCGCCCCGGCGGCGACCGTGAAGCGGCTCGCGCCGCCACCGATTTCTGCGAACAATTCGGGTTCCGTCGCGGTCATCCATACCTGGCCGCGCCCCTCCAGCCGGGTGAACAGCGCCGCCCGCCGGCCAGGGTCGAGGTGCGCCGCGACTTCGTCAAGCAGCAGGATTGGCGGCTCCCCCCGGCGGGCCCTGACGAGTTCGGCATGGGCCAGCACCAGCCCGAGCAGCAGCGCCTTCTGTTCGCCGGTCGAGCCGCGCGCCGCCGGCTGGCCCTTGGCGACGTGGGTGACGGCAAGATCCTGCCGGTGCGGGCCGACGGTCGCCCGCCCGGCGCCGGCGTCGCGGCCGCGACTGGCCTTTAGCGCCCCCGCAAGATCGCCGCCGTCCCAGCCGTCGAGCGCCAGCTCGGCTTGCGGGAAGTCGCTGCCCGGCAACGCGGCGATTGCCTCGGCCAGGGCAGCTACGGTCCGCGCCCGGGCCTCGGCCAGCGCAGCGCCATGCTCGGCCATGCCTGCCCCAAGCGCGGCGAGCCAGTGCGGATCGACGCCCTCGGGCGCGGCGAGCAATTTGTTGCGCGCCCGCATTGCCGCCTCGTAGCGCGCGGCGTGGGTTGCATGGCCAGGCTCGAGCGCCAGCGTCAGCCGATCGAGAAACCGCCGCCGCCCGCCCGCGCTGTCGGCGAACAATCGATCCATCGCCGGGGTCAGCCACAACACGCTGAGCCATTCTCCGAGCGAGTTGACGCTGGCCGGGGCGCCCTTGATGCGTACTTGGCGGCGATCGCGAGCAGTGGCGAGGGTACCTGTGCCGAGTTGGACACTCTCACCCGGACCGGGAGAGGAGACGTTAAGCGTTGCCGCCACTCCGAACCCGCCCGGCCCATCGGAGCGCGCCATTTCCCCCAACGCCGCGCCGCGCAGCCCGCGCCCAGGGGTCAGTAGTGAGACCGCTTCGAGGATGTTGGTCTTACCCGCGCCATTGGCCCCGCTGAGCAGCACGAACCCGGGACCGGGGGCGAACAACGCTTCGCGATGGTTGCGGAAATCGGTCAGGGCAAGACGGGTTAGCGGCACCCGCCTCTCCTAGCGCGAGCCGCAATCGGCACAAGCGAACGTGGGAGGGGATACATGTTGCACCGCAGCATGTTATAGCCGGGAAGCGGCATCCGACGACGCCAGGGAGGTACAGCATGAACAATCCCTTCGCCCTGTGGACCGGCTGGCTGCGCGCCGGGCGCATGGTTGGCGAGACGATTCAGGCTTCGCACGCGGTTATCGCCAAGCGGGGCGAGACGATCGCCGAGGCCGCTCGCGACCCGCTCGCCGCCGATCACGCCGAATTGACGCGGATGGTGGCCGAGAAAGGCGCCGCCTTCGCCAAGGCCGGCACAAGCCTGGCCGGCGACTGGGCGGCGATGCAGGCGGACGTTGCGGCGCAGATGCGGGCGATGTCGGCGTTCTGGCTGGGCGGCCGCTTGCCGAGCGCAGCGGCAGCGGGGGCGATGATCGATCGATCGGCGCGGATCAGCCAGCGAGCGTTGGCCAGCGGGGTCAAGGCTCTGCGCCCAATCCACGCCACCGCGACCGCCAACCAGCGGCGCCTGAGCAACAAGAAGCGGGCCTAGACCCGCATCGGCATGAGGACGTAGAGCGCGTTCGACTTGTCATTCTCGCGCAGCAGGGTCGGCGCCGCGGCGTCGGCCAAATGAACCTCGACGCTGTCGCCATCGATCTGGGCGAGGATGTCCATCAAATAGCGGGCGTTGAAGCCGATTTCGAGCCCGTCGCTGCCATAATCGGCGGCGATTTCCTCGACCGCCAGACCATTTTCGGGGCTGGTCACGCTCAATGTCACTTTGTCGCGGTCAACCGCCATCTTGACCGCGCGGGTCTTTTCGCTGGCGATGGTGGCGACGCGATCGACCCCGGCCATGAAGCTCTTCGGGTCGAGCTTCAATAGCTTGTCGTTACCGGTCGGGATGACCCGATTGTAGTCGGGGAAGGTGCCGTCGATCAGCTTCGACGTCAGCACCGCGCTGCCGAGGCCGAAGCGGATTTTGGTTGACGACAGCGACACTTCGACGGTGCCCTCGAGCTCATCGAGCAATTTCCGCAATTCGCCGACGCATTTCTTGGGGATGATGATGTCGGGCATGCCATCGGCGCCCTCCGGCTTGTCGACCGTGACTCGCGCCAGCCGGTGGCCATCGGTCGCCGCGGCCTTCATCTTGTCGTCAGCGACATGGAGGAAGATGCCCATGAGGTAGTAGCGCGTCTCCTCGCTGGAGATAGCGAACTTGGTCTTGTCGATGATCTGGCGGAGCGTTGCGGCGGGCAGCTCGAAGCGGGTCGGTAATTCGCCTTCCGCGATCACCGGGAAATCGTCGCGCGGCAAGGTCGACAGGTTGAAGCGGGCGCGCCCGGCGACCACCTGCATCTTGCCGTCAGCCGCCGATAGCTCGACCTGGCTTCCTTCGGGCAGTTTGCGAACGATGTCGAAAAAGGTGTGGGCCGAAACCGTTGTCGCGCCCGGCTGGCTGACTTGGGCCGGAACGCTCTCGTCGACCTGTAAGTCGAGATCGGTGGCCATCAGCCGGATCGAGCCGTCGCTCTGCGCGTCGATCATGACATTGGACAGGATGGGGATGGTGTTGCGCCGCTCAACCACCGACTGGACATGGCCCAGGCTCTTGAGAAGGGTCGCCCGTTCGATCGTCGCCTGCATTGCCTTGCCTTGCCCCTGTGTCGCGTGCTGCG
>JBDSMA010000343.1:0-3348 GCA_039916085.1 Sphingomicrobium sp. | reverse complement strand
GGAGCTGTTGAAACTTCGATCGAACTCGGGCGCCCCTTGGTGTATTCGCCGGGAAGTATCGCCGAATGCATCGCGAACACGAGGCGCTGGCCCGTCACTGGATCTTCAGACATCATTGGCCCCCCTGAAAACCCTGCAGGCGAGTCGCAATTCGTAACGATTTGCTCACGGCTGATCCAAGCGGGATGGCAAGCACGATTTAAGCGATAGCTCGACCACCAAGGGCCTGCCCCGACTGGGTAACCTGCAAGTTGAAATCCGTTGCTTCCCGGATGCCAGTTTGATGAACGTTCAATTGCCAATTTCGAAAGCTTGATATATCCAACCGTCACGCCCAGACAGACGTCCAGCGCGATAACCATCCAGTCGCCACTTCGATCTGTTGCTCGCCACTGTAGATTGTCGGCATTGCCCGCAGCAATGACTGTTCCGGAACTCGATAGAATTCTGTGAGATCCGTCGATAACACGGAATTTCATCCGGCGACCGATCACGACCGCAACTTTACCTGCGGCATGCTTAACAGTTAACACGTGACATTTGCTTGCTAGGAAGCCGGTCGAATATCCGATCGCTCGACCGCCGGTCACGATTCCGACTGGCAGCAACTCGTTTTTCTGCAATTCCGCCGCTGCCAAGGGCTGCGAAATGAGAAAGACTATAGGCCAATACTGACGCATCGGTCATTGTATTGACCAACACGTTTGCGCATTAAATAAACGTCATAACCAAAATGGACTACATAAGCGCTTAGCTGGAACTAACCAGTCCCAAAGATCAGTTTTTAATCTACAGCTCGCATTAGGAATCTGACGTGACAGAGTACTGTTTATAGCAATCTCCACTTTGGATGAATTTGGCATAATCCATCCATTTATTCACCATGTTCATAAGTTCATAGGATGGGGTTAAGTAGAATCGACGGTGATCATTATTATCGGCCAACGAAATAAGTAACCCTCTTGCAATAAGATCCTTAATTGAACGTGCAACTGTGCCGGAAGGTAAATTAGTATCTGCCATTATTGTCTTACTTGATGTGAGGCGCTTGCAGTTCGTATCATGATAAACGGTAAGAGCAATATAAAACATTCCATGAGTTATGCGCGCCTCCTTGCATAACATATACGCGCTCAGCCACAGGCGTCCTGTCGATCTGCAATGTAATTGGGCGACGTTTACTAAATCATAGACAAAATCTGCGTGCATAGATCTGCTCCCCTTTTTTTAGTCGGAGTCTAGAGCGGCACGCTAATATGTGGACTACGGGGTTTATTTCGAAAAATTACAATAGTCTCTTGTACTTTCTAAATACACAATCAGCCCCACTTGATTTGAGGCATAACGCATACCAAAACGGCCGCTGCGAAGTACTGTCGCTTTGTTTTGTGCAAAGCGGATTGCTTAACCGCGCTCGCCTGGTGCCGGGGCCTGTTGCGGCAGCGGCTGCGGTTGCATCATCGGGTTGGTGGCATTCGCCAGCCAGCGGGACGACGCCTGGCAGCTGCTGGTCAGGGTCATTGCCTGACCGGCCTGGAACGGTGACTGATAGGGCCAGCATTCCTGCGCGCCCCCGCCATAGAGGCAGAGCTGGCCATTGGCGGCGGTCCAGCTGGCCGGGATAGTGCGCCCACCAGGCGTCATGATCCGAGCGGCACCCGCGGGATCGAAGTAAACGGTGTTGGTGACGCCGCCAGTCTCAACCTGGACCGACTGTCCGACAATCTCGGCACCCGGCACCCAGCCGGCCTGCGCCGCGGCGGCGGTCAACGGGAGGGCGATCAACGCAACAGTAGCGACAGCCAGGCCAGTTCTACTCATCTCACCAATCCTCCTCGACGCGGGACTCGAAAGCAGGACCATAGCATGATCCCCCAATTAGTCCGAATTGGAGATTTACGCTCGGCGCGATACATCGTTCCATTGGAATGACTTATCGTGCGTCTGGGGCGGTCAAGGCGAAGCTGGGAATATCGACGTCGAATAGGCGGCCGCTTTCGCTGACCAACTGATAGCTGCCGCCCATTTCGCCAGTCGGGGTTTCGAGCGGGCAGCCCGAAACATAGTCGAAGCTGTCGCCCGGCGCGATCAGCGGGGTCTCGCCGACGACTCCCTCGCCGCGCACCGCGAACAGCTTGCCATGACCGTCGACGATCTGCCACGACCGTTCCAGCAGCTGGACCGCCTCGTTTCCGCGATTTTCGATGCGCACATGATAAGACCAGAACCAGCGCCCGGCGGCCGGCGAGGATTGCTCGGGCATGAAGCTGACCGCGACCCGCACATTGATATCGCCGGTCGTCGCGACATTGGGGAACAGCAAGGCCATGGTGTCGCTCATGAACCCGGCCTAGGCGACCCCGGCCGCCCGGCGCAAGCGCTCGATCAGCCGGACGCGCGCTTCGCCGACCGGGGCCGCGCGGTCATTGATAAGGTCGCGCAGCAGGAAATGGCCGCTCAGTGCCAGGCCGTCGAGGATATCGGCCCACGTTCCCGCTCCGCCGTCGGCGATGAACCGCGGCAGCGTGAGCAGCTTGCCCAAATAGGGCTCGGCCTCGGCGGCGCTGACCGCCCGGCCCGAGCGCGGGCTGACCGCGATCAGCTGCTCGGTCTCCCCGCTGACCGCGCAGCGTTCGAGGTCCAGCCCGAACCCAAGCTCGGCCAACATCAGCAGTTCGTACCGCACCAGCGCCGCGCCCCAGCCCGAGGCCGCCGGCGCCGCCTCGATTGCGCCGAGCAATCCGTCGAGCGCCGCGTACAGCCGCGGATAGGGCTGGCCCTCGGGCAAAGCGGTGGCGGTCAACGCGCTCGCCCAGTCGATCGCCGCCGCCGGCAGCGGCTCGGCCAGCAACGGCGCGCGGCTATGGACCAGCTCGATAGTCGCCTGCGCCAGCTGCCCCTCGGTCCGCGCGGCAAGGCTCGCCTCGACCACATTGCCGGGCACCAGCACCGGCCGCATCCGCCGCCCGCGCCCGCCCCGCACATAGCCCGCCTGCAGCCCATGGTCGGGCGTCATCAGCCGCACGATCGCCCCATGCTCGCCATGTTGGCGCAGCGCGACGACGATGGCGGGGGTGGTCAGGCGCATCAGCCGCGCGGGTGGAAATAGTCATGAAGCTGGCGAGCCATCGCCTTGGAAATCCCCGGGGCTCGCTCGAGGTCGTCGAGCGCCGCGCCCTTGACCGCGCGCGCCGTGCCGAAATGCATCAGCAGCGCGCGCTTGCGGTTCGGGCCGATTCCCGGAACTTCGTCGAGCGTCGACGTCGTCAGCGATTTTGCCCGCTTCGCCCGGTGCGTGCCGATGGCGAAGCGGTGCGCCTCGTCGCGCAGCCGCTGCAGGTAAAACAA
>JBDSMA010000342.1:0-2721 GCA_039916085.1 Sphingomicrobium sp. | reverse complement strand
GGGCCGCGCGCCTGGAGTGGCGCCGATGGCCGCGCCGCTGCCGACCTCCTTGCCCGCCTCGAAGCCTCGCCGGCCGCCGCCGCGCTCTCCGTGGGCGAAGGAGAAATGCTCCCCATCCTCCGCTTATTGCTCGATGCGGAGGCAGTGCGCCGCCCCTACGGCGGCCACCCGCGAATCTTCATTTGGGGGTTGCTCGAAGCGCGACTGCAGCATGCCGATTTCATGGTGCTGGGCGGGATGAACGACGGCGTTTGGCCGTCCATGCCCAGCCCCGACCCGTGGCTCGCTCCGGCCATTCGCCGCTTGCTTGGCCTGCCCGGGCTGGAGACCCGCATCGGCCTTGCCGCGCATGACTTCGCTTCCGCGCTTGGCGCCCCGCGCGTATTGCTGACCCGAGCCCGCCGCGACTGTCGCTCGTCGACCATCGCCTCGCGTTTCTGGCGACGGCTGCAAGCTATGACCGGCGGCGTCACGCGTGACGTTCGGCTGGAGCGGCTGGCCCAGGCGATCGACGCCGCCGGCCCTCCAAAGCCGGTCGCCAAGCCAATGCCGCGCCCGACGGTGGCCCAGCGCCCCAAGGAAATCGCCGTCACGGATCTTGATCGGCTCAATGCCGATCCGTTTGCCTTTTACGCGCGCGCTGTCCTCAAGCTCTATGTCACCGAACCGGTCGATGCCGACCAGACCGCAGCATGGAAGGGCACCGCGGTCCACAAGGTGTTCGAGGAGTGGTTCGAACATGACCAGTGCGACCCGGCGACGCTGGCCGACCGTGCCCGGGCGCTGATCGACGGCGACAATATCCACCCAATGCTTCGCGCCTTGTGGGGTCCGCGCCTGGCCGAAGCGATCGACTGGGCGGCGCAGGCCGTGGCCGAAGATGCGGCGAACGGGCGCGTCCCCATCGCCGCCGAGGAAAAGGGCGAGGCCGAAATCGCCGGCGTCAAGTTAACAGGCCGCGTCGACCGTATCGACCGGATGGCCGACGGGCGGTTGGCGATCGTCGATTACAAGACCGGCAAGGCGCCGACCGGCAAGGCGGTGGCGGAAGGCTTCGCGCTGCAGTTGGGTTTGCTCGCGCTGATCGCCGAGGCCGGCGGGTTCAAGAATGCCACCGGTATCAGCGGCGCGCATGAATATTGGTCGCTGGCCAAGGACAATAAGGGCGACTTCGGCAAACGCGTCGCCGCCGACAAAGACATTGGCGCCGAGGCGTTCGTTGCCCGCGCGCTCGAACAATTCACCAAGGCGGTCGAAGACTATTTACTCGGAGACAAGCCGTTCGAGGCCAAACTCAATCCGGCCTATGCGCCCTATGGCGACTATGATCAGCTGATGCGGCTCGAAGAATGGTACGGCCGCGACTGATCAGTCGGGCTTGGCGCCGCCACGCTTGGGCTTCTTGACCTTAGACGCATAAAGCAACGCGGCGACAATCGCCGCCGATCCGACGCCGACCGCGACGCCCGCCTTGACCAACTTGGTCCGCCGTTCATCCTGATCCTTGTCGTCGCCCATCTTGGTGCTCACTGCTGTGTCCGCGAAGCGCCCCGTCTAAGGCAGCGTTCGGCGCTTGGGAAGCGGCGGCGGGCTTGCTATGCCGTTCGGCGATGTCGCGTCGCCTCAACCCCCTGCCGGTGCTCGAAGGCGATCAGCGACGCGCTTCCGATCCGTCGGCGCACGCCGCGCTGTCGGCTTCGGCGGGGACGGGCAAGACCCAGGTGTTGACCGCGCGCGTGCTCCGCCTGCTGCTCCAGGGGTCGCCGCCGCAATCCATCCTGTGCCTGACCTTCACCAAGGCCGGCGCCGCCGAAATGGCCAACCGGCTCGGGGAGCGGCTGGCGAATTGGGTAAGGTTGCCTGACGCCGCGCTTCGCCATGACCTGTTTGCGCTGGGGGAAGATCTCGACCCGCCGGCGCTTCAACGCGCCCGCCGGCTGTTCGCCCGGGTCATCGAGGCGCCGGGCGGCCTGCGGATTCAGACCATCCACGCCTTCGCCCAGACCCTGCTTGCCAGTTTCCCGGCTGAAGCGGGCATTGTCCCCGGCTTCCAGCCGATCGAGGGCCGGACTGAAGCCGAGCTGGCACGCAAAACGCTCGCCGCGCTGCTGGTTGAGGCGGAGGAGGGCGACGACCGCGCACTCATTGCCGACGTCCAGTCGCTCAGCCTGCGCCTCGGCGAGCAGGGCGCGGAAAGCTATTTGATGGACTGCGCCCGGGCCGATCCGATGGCGGTTGCGCCCTTCGCCGTTCCTGGCGCCGCTGAAACCTGGCTTCACCGCGAAATGCAGCTGCCGGATGGTTCAATCGAGGACTTCCTCAGGGCCCGCTGCGGCGATGACGGCTTCGATTGCGACCTGTTGCGCGCCATCGCCGCCGCGAACCTGTCGTGGGGCGGCAAGATCGGGGCCAGCCATGCCGAGACGATCGAGCGCTGGCTGGCGCAGGCCCCCGCCGACCGCGCCGCCGCGCTGCCCGAATTGGCGCTGGTGGTGTTCACCCAGAAGGGCGACATGCGCAAGGTCTCTGCCGGGCAAACCAAGGCCGATGCAGCCTACCAGTCGCACGTCGACCGCCTTGCAGAGTCCGTCGGCGAACTGCTCGAGTTTCAACGCGGCGCCGCCTTCGCCAAGGCCGCCGCCGCCGGTCTTCGCGCCGGGGCCGTCTTCGCCGCGGCTTATTCCAATGCCAAGCGCACCATTGGGGTCGCTGATTTCAACG
>JBDSMA010000341.1:0-5347 GCA_039916085.1 Sphingomicrobium sp. | reverse complement strand
GCGGTTGAAGTGAAACAGCGCCGCGGCGGATCGCTGACGCGGCGCATGATCGGCGTCGCCGCGATCTGGATCGGCGTATTGCTACTCGCCGGCGGTTTCGCGCTCGACCGGGTGCTGGCTCGCTCGGTGGTCGATAATTTCGACTCGCAGCTCAATTACGTGCTCAACGCAATGATCGCGGCCTCGGAAATCGGCCCCGACGGCGAGGTTCGCTTCACCCGCCCACCTGCCGACCAGCGCTTCCTGGAGCCCTATTCCGGCGTTTATTTCCAGGTATCGGGCAGGGGCGCAGACAGTTTCCCGTCGCGATCGCTGTGGGACCGCCGGCTGCGCGTAGACATCGGCCATCGTGACAAGACGCTCCACAAATATGACAGCCTGGAATTCGCCGGTGAGCCGCTCCGCATCCTTGAACGCGACGTCATCCTGCCTGGCTCTGATATTATGTGGCGGTTCCAGGTCGCGCAGTCGCGCGAGTTGGTCGACGGCCAGCTGCGCGAATTGCGCAACACGCTGGCGTGGAGTTTCGCGGCGCTTGGCTTCGGCCTGCTAGTACTTGCCGCGCTGCAAACCGTTTACGGGCTGTGGCCGCTGAGGCGCGTCCGGCGCGAGGTGGCCGCAATCCGCTCTGGCGAGCAAGTCCGCATCGCCGAGCATTTCCCGCGGGAAATCCTGCCCCTGGTCGACGAGATCAACGAACTGCTCGCCCATAGCGAGGCCCAGGCCGAGGAAGCGCGGCGCCACGCCGGCAATCTTGCTCATGCGCTCAAGACCCCGCTGACGGTGATTACCAATGCCGCCACCGCCCACAGCGCCGACCTCGATGACACCGTCATCCGCGAAGCGTCGGTCATGAGGCGGCAGGTCGACCATCATCTGGCCCGCGCCCGCGCCATTGGCCGCCGCGCTTCGGCTCAGGCGCGGGCTACGGTGTGGGACAGCGCCGAAGCGGTCCAGCGCGCGGTCGATCGATTGTATGAGGAAGTTACCGTCGACCTTGCCGGCGACCGCGGCGCGCAGGTTCGGGTCGAGCGCCAGGACCTCGATGAAATGCTCGGCAACCTGATCGAAAACGCGGCGAAATATGGCGGCGGGCGGGTGTTCGTGACGGTCGAGCCGCCGGGCGACAAAAGCGTCTGCATCCTCGTCGAGGACGACGGTCCGGGCATTCCAGCCGAGCAGCGCGACACCCTGTTCACGCGCGGCACCCGCCTCGACACCACTGGCAAACCCGGAACCGGGCTCGGCCTCGCCATCGTCCGCGATGTCGCCGAAATCTACGGCGGCAAGGTCGCGCTGACCGAAAGCGAGGATCTGGGCGGACTGATGGTCACCTTGTCGCTTCCAGTCGCCTAAGCGGTGCTTGCCCTACCCGCCCGCCGTGACTAGGTGATCGGCGTGACCGCCACCGTCCATAATCTCGGCGAGCAACGCGCGCCTTCGCTCGACCCGCTGGTCGCGCTCGTCGCCGCCGACATGAACGCGGTCAACGCCGTCATCCTCGACCGCATGCAGTCCAAGGTCGCGCTGATCCCGGAACTCGCCGGCCATCTAATCGCCGGCGGCGGCAAGCGACTGCGGCCGATGCTGACCCTGGCAAGCGCAGCTTTGCTTGGCTACCCGGGTACGCGCCACCATCGCCTCGCCGCCGCGGTCGAGTTCATCCACACCGCGACCCTGCTCCACGATGACGTCGTCGATCTGAGCGAGATGCGCCGCGGCAAGCGCACCGCCAACCTCATCTGGGGCAACCCGGCGAGCGTGCTGGTCGGCGACTTCCTGTTCTCCCGCGCGTTCGAACTGATGGTCGAGGATGGCAGCCTGAAGGTCTTGAAAATCCTGTCCGGCGCCAGCGCCGTCATTGCCGAGGGCGAGGTCGATCAGCTGACCGCCCAGCGCCAGGTCGAGACCAGCGAGGAACATTACCTTCACATCATCGGCGCCAAGACGGCTGCTCTGTTCGCCGCGGCATGCCGTATTGCCCCGGTCGTGGCCGAGGCGGGCGAGGAAGCCGAAGAAGCGTTGGAAGCCTTCGGCCGCTACCTCGGCATCGCTTTCCAGCTGGTCGATGACGCAATCGATTATTCGTCGGACGAGGCGACCATGGGCAAGGGCCGCGGTGACGATTTTCGCGACGGCAAGATGACTCTGCCGGTAATCCTGGCCCACGCCCGCGGGACGGACGCCGACCGAACCTTCTGGACCCAGGCGATGCGGGGCGAGCGCAGTGGCGGCGACGACCTTGCACACGCGACCTTGCTTATTCGCTCGACCGGCGCGCTGGCCGACACCGTGGAGCGCGCGCGCCACTATGGCCGCCGGGCGGTCGATGCCCTCGCCCCCTTCCCGCTTGGTCGCGCCCGGTCGGCGCTGACCGAAGCGG
Source organism: Sphingomicrobium sp. (assembly GCA_039916085.1). Taxonomy (GTDB): domain Bacteria; phylum Pseudomonadota; class Alphaproteobacteria; order Sphingomonadales; family Sphingomonadaceae; genus Sphingomicrobium. Next base: position 2,964 of record JBDSMA010000341.1, on the reverse strand, counting down.
TGGAGTTCGCCGTCGCCCGAGCCTACTGACCTCCGCCACTGGTTCAGCATCTAAGGAGTCGCGCATGAAGATCGGGATGATCGGGCTTGGCCGGATGGGCGGCAACATGGCGCGGCGGCTGATGCGCGGCGGTCACCATATCGTCGCTTATGATCGCGACCATGCGTCCGTTGCCGAGGTCGTCAAGGACGGCGCGACCGGCGCTACGTCGCTCGAGGAAGTCGCCGCCAACCTCGACGCGCCGGGCGTATGGTGGGTCATGCTCCCCGCCGGCGCCATTACCGAAGGCGTGATCGCCGATATCGCCGCCATCGCCAGGCCGGGCGACATGATCATCGATGGCGGCAACAGCTTCTGGAAAGATGATATCCGCCGCGCCAAGGAGCTCGCCGACAAAGGTCTCCACTATCTCGACGTCGGTGTGTCGGGCGGGGTGTGGGGCCTCGACCGCGGTTATTGCATGATGATCGGCGGCCCGCTTGAGGCGGTCGCGGTGCTGGACCCGATCTTCATCACCCTCGCGCCTGGCCTCGGCACCATTCCGCGGACCGTCAACCAGCGCGTCGAGGCGGGCGAGTGGCGGGCCGAGAACGGCTATGTCCACACCGGTCCGGCCGGGGCGGGCCACTTCGTCAAGATGGTCCATAACGGCATCGAATACGGCCTGATGCAAAGCTACGCCGAGGGCTTCGACGTGCTTCGCCAGCGGGCGCTCGACACCCTGCCCGCCGACGAGCAGTTCGATCTCAATTTGTCCGACATCGCCGAAGTGTGGCGCCGCGGCAGTGTCATCTCGTCCTGGCTGCTAGACCTTATCGCCTCGGCGCTGGTGCAGGACGACAAGCTGCAGCAGTTTTCCGGCCGAGTCGCCGATTCGGGCGAGGGCCGCTGGACGATCGACGCGGCGATGGAGGAATCCGTGCCGGTCGATGTCCTCGCCGCCTCACTGTTCGCACGCTATCGCAGCCGGATCGAAGAAAGCTTCGCCGACCAGTTGCTGTCGGCGATGCGCTTCGGCTTCGGCGGCCACGTCGAGATGCCGCAGTAAGGCTAATTCACCGGGATCATCAGGTGGGCGTAAGGCGTCCCGCCAAACATCACCGACGGCGATTTGACGTCGGGCGCGTCGCCGCCCTTGAACTGGGCGTTCAGCGTCGGCGCATTGAGCACCATGATGTGCGGGCCGGTGTGGACCCAGTCCTTGCCCGCGGCTGGAGCCTTGGCCGCCGGATCGGTGTTGCTGGCATCGATGCCGCCGGCCAGCATATAGGCCAGGCCGACGCCCTCCGGCGGGGTCTTCCCGCCCAGCCACGCCATCGCCCATTTGACCGCATTGCCGTCAAGGCACATTGGGTCGGGACCCGGCGTCGCGGGGTTGTCGGGCATGCAAGTCCAGCCATTCTTCCCCTCGCGAAGTGTCTTCATCGTCCCGTCTGGATTGGGAGCAACGACGGCGGCGTCGGCGGCAATCGAAGCCGGCCCGGCCGACATTGCGCTTGCGACGGGGTCGCCCGGCGCCGCGGCGGGAGTCGCGGTGGCGGGGGACGCGGCGGCGGTGTTGACCTCGGAGTTCCCGGCGGGCGCTTCCGCTTTCTTTTCACAGGCGGCAAGCGCGACGAGGCTTGCGGTCATCATCAGGATCATCGAACGACGCATGGTCATGAAACCCTCCATTCCCTGTTGGCGCCCCGACGTAGCATGATGAAGATCAATTTTCTTGCGCTATTTGGCAGCCGTTGACGGCCCGCACTGTCTTGCCGATCGACGCTGTGCTGGGCGAGCTGCAGGCAGCCCTGCGTGCGGCCACGCGAGCGCTGCTGGTCGCGCCGCCGGGCGCCGGCAAGACGACCCGGGTTGCTCCCGCCCTGCTCGCCGAGCCGTGGTGCGCGGGACAGATTCTGCTGCTGGTGCCCCGCCGCCTCGCCGCGCGGGCGGCGGCCGAGTTCATGGCGCGCGAGGCCGGCGAGGCGGTCGGCGGAACGATCGGTTATCAGACCAGGCTCGACAGCAAGGCCGGCAAGTCCACGCGGGTCATCGCCATGACCCACGGCGTGTTCCTCGCCCGGCTCCAGGCCTACCCCGAGCTTGCCGGCGTATCGGCGGTGCTGTTCGACGAGGTCCATGAACGCAGCCTCGACAACGACCTCGCGCTGGCCCTCACGCTGGACGCCGCCGCCGCGTTGCGTCCAGACCTGCGCATTGTCGCCATGTCGGCGACGCTCGACGGCGAGCGGTTCGCGCGGCTGCTTGGCGAGCCGCCACGGATCGAGAGCGAAGGCAAGAGCTTCCCGCTGACTATAGTCCACGCCGGCCGCGATCCGGCGGCGCGGATCGAGCCGCAGATGGCCAGCGCCATCCACCGTGCGCTCGACGACCATTCCGGTTCGCTGCTCGCCTTCCTGCCCGGCGTCGCCGAAATCGAGCGCACCGCCGAGGCGATTGGGCCGCTGCCGCCCGGCGTCGTACTTCACAAGCTCCACGGCGGCTTTGATCCGGCCGCGCAGCGCGCCGCGCTCGCCCCGCCGGCGCCGGGCACGCGCAAGCTGGTGCTGGCGTCGTCTATCGCCGAGACCAGCCTGACCCTCGACGACGTCCGCATCGTCGTCGATTCGGGGCTTGCCCGCCGCCCGCGCTATGACCGTGGCGCCGGGCTAACCCGCCTCGTCACCGAGCGCGCCAGCCGCGCCGCCACGACCCAGCGCGCCGGCCGCGCCGCGCGGCAGGGGCCGGGCGTCGCCATCCGCTTGTGGGAGGAAGCCGCCAATACGGCGCTCGTCGCCCACGACCCGCCCGAGATCTTGGAAGCCGACCTGTCGAGCCTGGTGCTGACCTGCCTCCTGTGGGGGGAAGCCGATCCGACGCGATTGCCGTTCCTCGACGCACCGCCGGCCGCTGCGCTCGACGAGGCGCGGGCGCGATTGGCCCGGATCGGCGCGATCGATGATGACGGCCGGCTGACGGCGC
>JBDSMA010000340.1:0-4323 GCA_039916085.1 Sphingomicrobium sp. | reverse complement strand
AATATCGCATGAACGACATCGAGAGCTGGGTCCCGAGCCTTGAGAAATATCGCGAGACGCACAGCTGCTCGACGCTGCACGAATGGCAGGCACGGCGGGCCAACCTTCGCTATCGCGACGCGGACGGGAAAGTGCGCTTCGTCCACACGCTCAACAACACCGCGCTGGCGAGCCCACGGATCCTCGTGCCACTGCTTGAAAACCACCAAACCGAGGACGGTCGCGTGAGGCTGCCCAAGGCAATCCGGCCGCTGATGGGCGGTGACGAGTATCTCTAAGTCGCCGTCATTGCGAGCGGAGCGCTGCGCTCCTCGCAATGACAGGTAAGCGCAGCGACGAGACGCCGCCGCCGTCGTGGATGCGGCTGACCGAGGCGGCGTGGTTCGGCGCGAGGGTGTGGCGCGGTTTCGGACACCTCGGGCCGCGCGGGCCGGTCAATGGACCACCGGCATTGGTCATCCCCGGTTTCATCGCCAACGACCGCACTACGATGGAACTGCGTCGGGCGCTGGCCGCCGCGGGATGGCGGGTGCACCCGTGGGACATGGGCTGGAACCTGGGCGCCAAGGACGACACGATCAACCGGCTGGGCAAACGGATCGAGGCGATTGGCGGCAAGGTGCTGCTGGTCGGGTGGAGCCTGGGCGGGGTGTTCGCGCGCGAGGCGGCGCGGACCCATGCGGACAAGGTCAAAGCGGTCGTCACGCTGGGCAGTCCGTTCAGCGGCGACCCGCACATGAACAATGTGTGGAAGCTGTACGAATGGATCGCAGGGCATCCGGTCGATGCGCCGCCGGTGGAGCGCATCCCCGACAAGCCGCCGGTGCCGACGCTGGCGATCTGGTCACGGGAAGACGGCATCGTTGCGCCGAGGGCGGCGCGCGGGCTCGCCCACGAAAGCGACAAGAGGGTCGAGATGAGGTGCAGCCATATGGCGTTCGGCGTATCGCGGCGGACAGCCATGGCAGTGGTGCGCGAAATCGACAGCTTCGTGGAAAACGCGCGCTGACCGCCGGAAATAGTTGTTTCGCCGGCGAAAGCACCCCATTTTCAGCATGATGAAGTGGGAACGGCCACCGGCGCCCCCGGCAACGGATGCGGGCGCGGTCGATCCCGACGCGCTGGCGCCGTCGGGCTGGTTGAGCTTGCGCGAGGTCGCTTGGCATTTGCCGCGGATGCTCGCCGGGCTTGGCCCGTTGGGACCGCGCGGACCCGTGGACGGACCGCCGGTGCTGGTCCTGCCCGGCTTCCTGGCTACCGACCGGACGACGATGGAGCTGCGCCGTGCGCTGGCCCGGGCCGGCTGGCGGGCGCACCCGTGGCTGCTCGGACTCAACGGCGGGGCGAAGAAGAATACGCTCAAGCTGCTCAAGAAAAGGCTGGCAGCGATTTACGACGGACGGCCCGTGCTGCTGGTCGGGTGGAGCCTGGGGGGGATGTTCGCGCGCGAGCTGGCGCATGCCTGCCCGGAGATGGTGCGCGCGGTGGTCACGCTGGGCAGCCCGTTCAGCGGCGACCTCAAGACCAATACCAATATCCGGACCTTCTACGAATGGTTCGCCGGCCATGCGGTCGACAAGCCTCCGTTCGATCGCGGCGAAGGCAAGCCCCCGGTGCCGACGCTCGCTTTGTGGTCGCGGCGCGACGGGATTGTCGCCCCGGCGGCGGCGCGCGGCCTGGCGCACGAGATCGACAAATCGGTCGAGATCGACACCCACCATATGGGCTTTGCCGTCGATCGTCCGGCGCTGGGCCGGGTGGTGGCCGAGATTGCGGCGTTCCTGAGCGAGGTCGAGGGGGAATTGTCACCCCGGTAACCAACCCTGGTTGACTCCCAACCTGGACTCACGAGATAAGAACAAACCAAGAACTATAACATTGTGAGTCGTGTGGCGGCAGGTCTTTCCCTGGTGGCCGGCGGGGACCTCCGTGCGGCCGTTGAACAACCTTTCCCACCCGGGGACGGCGGGCGGTGGCGCGCGCCCGGCGCTTTGCCCCAGCCCATGCGCGCGACGCTCAGCGAATTGTTCGCTGGCAGCGCGCGGGACGGCGGCGCGACCGGCTTCCTCCTCAGCCAATTGCCGCCGGGCAAGCCGTGGCTGTGGGTGCAGGAACGGATGGCGATCCTTGAAGGCGGGCGGATCTACCCGCCGGGGCTTGGTGCGTGCGAGCTCATCCATGTCGCCGCGCGGGACGCCCGCGACACGCTGTGGGCGATGGAAGAGGGGCTGCGATGTTCGGGGCTAGGCGCGGTGATCGGCGAATTTTGGGGCGACCCCGCCGCGCTCGACTTCACCGCCACGCGGCGGCTTGCGGTAGCGGCCGAGGGAAGCGGGGTGGCGGCGTGGCTGGTGCGGCTAAGCGGCGGGGCGAATTTGAGCGGGGCGCGGATGCGCTGGCGGGTGGCAAGCGCGGCCAGCCCAGCCCACCCGCTCAACCCGAGGGCGCCGGGCGCGGCAGCGTGGGAGGCCGAGTTGTTCCGCGCGCGCGGGCACGCGCCGGGACGATGGATCGTGGCGCATGACGTCGCGCCGCATCCTGTCGCTGTGGCTGCCGCGACTGGCGATCGAGCGCTGGGCGAAGACCGCCGAACAGCCTGATGCGCCGGTCGCGCTGATCGACGAGGCGGCGCACGGGCCAGTGATCGGAGCGGTCAACAAGGCGGCAGCGGCCGGCGGCGCGCGGCGCGGGATGCGACTGACCGATGCCCGGGCGCTCGACCCGGCATTGCAGGCGGTGGCGGCTGACCGGGCAGGCGATACAGTGCTGCTGGCGCGGCTTGCGCGCTGGGCCTCGCGCTGGTCGCCACTCGTCGAAATCGACGGGGACGATGGCCTCAGGCTGGATATCAGCGGAGTGGCGCATTTGTTCGGCGGCGAGGCAGGATTGGTGCGCGACATCGAGGCGCGGATCGGGGCATTGGGGCTGACGGTGCGGACGGCGGTGGCCGCGACGGCGGGCGCGGCGTGGGGACTGGCGCGGTTCCCCTCTCCCCGCTCGGCTTCGCCGAGTCGCCCTCTCCCGCAGAGGAGAGAGGGGCTGGCGGACATGCTCGCCCCGTTACCGGTGGCCGCGCTGCGGCTGGCGGCGGGGCCGACGCGGACGCTGGAGCGGCTCGGGCTGAAGACCATCGGCGCGCTGGCCGGGGTACCGCGGGGGAGCCTGGCGCGGCGGTTCCGCGAGGCGGACAATCCGCTCGACGCGCTCGACCGCATGCTGGGACGCAAGCCAGAGCCGCTGACCGCGGCGCCGTTCGAGGCGCCGCCGCGGGCGCTGCTGCGGCTGGCGGAGCCGATCGCCGAGCCGACGGCGGCGGGCCAGGCGCTGGCGCTGCTGGTGCCGCGGCTGGTGCGGCTGTTAGAGGAACAGCGGCTGGGGGTACGGCGGCTGGTGCTGGCCGGATACCGGGTGGACGGCAAGGTGGCGGCGGCGGCGGCGGCCTGCGCGCTGGCATCGCGCGATCCGGCGCACCTCGTCCGCCTGCTCAACGACAAGGCCGAGGGGCTTGACCCGGGGTTTGGGTTCGACGGCTTCGTGCTCGAGGCGAGCTGGTGCGAGCCGCTCGGCGGGCGGCAGGAGTCGCTGGTCGATGAGCCCGACGGCAGCGTCGAAGTGGCGCGGCTGATCGACCGGCTGACGGTCAGGCTGGGCGCCGACACGGTGCGGCGGCCCGCGGCGCACGCCAGCCATGTGCCCGAGCGGGCGAGTGGGTGGGCGGGTGGCGATGTCGCCCCCCTCTCCCTCCGCCGCTGCGCGGCTCCTCCCTCTCCCGCGAGGGGAGAGGGGCTGGAGAAAAGGCCGCAGCGCCTGCTCGACCGGCCCGAGGCGATCGGGGTGATTTATGCGACCACCGAAGGGTTCCCGCGGCGGTTCGTGTGGCGCCGCCGGGTGCATGACGTGGCCAAGGCCGAGGGCCCGGAGCGGATCGCGCCCGAATGGTGGCGCGAGCCGGGGTTGGCGCGGCTGCGCGACTATTATCGCGTCGAGGACAAAGAGGGCCGGCGTTACTGGATTTTTCGCCAAGGCCTGTTCGGCGACGGGCGCGGCGGCGAGCCGCAATGGTTCATCCACGGGCTGTTCGGCTGATGCCCGAATATACCGGCTTTGCCCGGCGCAAGCTGGTAAGCGACGCGAGGCCGCTGCCGGTACCAAAAGCGGCCTTCGTCGAGCTCGGCGTGACGACGCCGTTTTCATTCCTGCGCGGGGCGTCGGACGCGATCGAGCTGGCGCTGACCGCGCTGGAACTGGGGATGGACGCAATCGGGGTGGCGGACCGCGACACGCTGGCCGGGGTGGTGCGGATGCACAGCGCCGCCAAGGGGG
>JBDSMA010000339.1:0-2066 GCA_039916085.1 Sphingomicrobium sp. | reverse complement strand
ATGTCGATCCCCAAGGACAAGATCCGCGAAGTGATCGGCACCGGCGGCAAGGTAATCCGCGAAATCGTCGCGACGACCGGCGCCAAGGTGGATATCGACGACGAAGGCGTGATCAAGATCTCGTCCTCCGACCTCGACCAGATCGAGGCCGCGCGGGCATGGATCCACGGCATCGTCGCCGAGCCGATTCCGGGCACAATCTACACCGGCAAGGTCGCCAACATCGTCGATTTCGGCGCGTTCGTGACCTTCATGCCGGGCAAGGACGGGCTGGTCCACGTCTCGGAAATCAAGAACGAGCGGGTCGAGAACGTCCGCGACGTCCTCTCGGAAGGCCAGGAGGTCAAGGTCAAGCTGCTCGAAGTCGACCAGCGCGGCAAGGTCCGCCTGTCGATGCGCGTCGTCGACCAGGAAACCGGCGCCGAGCTGGAGGACACGCGTCCTCCGCGCGAAGGCGGCGATCGTGACCGTGGTCCGCGCGGCGAAGGCCGCGGTGATCGTGGTCCGCGTCGTGACGGTGGTGGCGGACGCGGTGGCGAAGGTCGCGGTGATCGCGGTCCGCGCCGTGACGGCGGCGACCGTGGTCCGCGCCGTGAAAGTGGTGGTGGCGATCGTGGTCCGCGCCGTGAACGCGAAGGTGGCGGCAATTCGGACGGCCCCGCGCCCGAGTTCGCGCCAGCGTTCCTTCAGAACAACAACGACGACTAAACGTCGTTAGAGCATGAAAAACCAGGCCCCTCGCCCAAGCGGCGGGGGGCCTTTTTTATGGGCGACTTTTCGGGTGAGCCAACACGAGAAGTTGCCAAGGGACGGGTGGTGGAGCTGAGGAGGATCGAACTCCTGACCTCTGCAGTGCGATTGCAGCGCTCTCCCATCTGAGCTACAGCCCCGCGCCCTCGGCAGTGGCCCAATAGCGGCGCTTTCGGCGCCACGCAACGGCCTAGCCCGCCCCGCCCGCAATTGGCCGCACTGGCACCGCGACAGGCCGCTTCCGCTCCAACATAAGTTTCATATACAGACCAGACGGGCTTGATAAAGGCAGCGCCGCGGTTCACCGGCAACCCGACCGAAGGAGAACCGACCATGAGCCGCGCCTGGACCTTGAAGAGCCGCCCGCAGGGCCTGCCGACGATGGACAATTTCGCTTTGGTCGAGCAGCCCGCCGTGCCGCTCGAGGATGGCCAGGTCCGCATCGCCAACCGCTGGTTGTCGGTCGATCCCTACATGCGCGGGCGGATGAACGACGTGAAATCCTATGTCCCGCCGTTCGCGATCGGCCAGCCGATGGACGGTGGCGCGGTCGGCGAGGTGATCGAGAGCCGCGATCCCGGCTTCGCGCCCGGCGATACGGTGTTCCACATGGCCGGGTGGCGCGACGAGGCGGTTGTCGCGGCAGCCGCACTCAACAAGCTGCCCGCCCTCGGCGCGCCGCCACAGGCGTTCCTCGCCAACCTCGGGCTGACCGGCGCGACCGGCTATTTCGGGCTGTTCGATGTTGCCGCGGCCAAGGAAGGCGACATCGTGTTTGTCTCGGCCGCGGCCGGCGCGGTCGGATCGGCGGTGGTGCAAATGGCCAAGGCGCGCGGGATGACCGTCATCGGCTCCGCTGGCGGCGCGGAGAAGTGCGCGTTCGTCCGTTCCCTGGGTGCCGACGAGGTGATCGATTACAAGGCCGGGCCGGTGGTCAAGAGCCTGGTCGCCGCGGCACCAAAGGGCATCGACGTCTATTTCGACAATGTCGGCGGCGACCATCTCGACGCCGCCTTCGCGGTCGCGCGGCAGAATGCGCGCTTCGCCATTTGCGGAATGATCGACAGCTACAACAGCGGCGAGCCGGCCTGCTTCCGCTACATCATGCGGGTGATCGCCATGCGCATCCGCGTGGCGGGCTTCATCTACACCGATTATCTGCCGCGGATCGGCGAATTCTACCGCGACATGGGCGGCTGGCTGGCGAGCGGCCAGGTCAAGGACCGCGACACTGTGGTCGATGGACTCGACCAGACCCCGGATGCGTTCCTCGGCCTGTTCAGCGGGGCGAACACCGGCAAGATGCTGGTCAGGCT
>JBDSMA010000338.1:0-7249 GCA_039916085.1 Sphingomicrobium sp. | reverse complement strand
GCGTCGGCAGCAGACGGCGCGCCTCGGCGATCAGCGCAGGGCGCCGCGCCGCCACCGGCTGCCCCAGCCAGGCGGGTTGCGGCAGCGTGCCGATCCCCGCAAGTCCGTCTTGCAGAAGGGTCGCGCGCGGATCGAGTCCGGGCACGCCGAGCGCGGCAATCAGCGCCTGCCGGTCGAGCGCCTGGCTCAACAAGCGGCGGATTTGAGGGTTAGCGGCCGGTCCGTCCAGCCGTGCCGGGGCCAGCCCGAACAGCCCGGCGACCGGGTCGAAACGAAGCGCGCCGCGCGGCAGCTTGGCCCCACTCACCAGTGGCAGATCGCCAACCGTCCCACCAAGGACCAGCGCGGCCCGCTCGTCGCGAAAAGCGGCAATTGCCTGCGCCGCGGGCATCGCCGACAGCGTAACATCTTCGCGCTCGCTTTCTTCGCCATCAACGCCAGGCAGGTTGCGGCGAAGCGCGATCGGACTTTCCTCGCCGGGCGGCGGCTTGATCTTGGGTTCGCGAACCTTGAACGGTCCGGTGCCGAGTCCTTCGCGGATCAAGGCAAATTCGGGTTGGGCGAGCAGCGTTAGAAGGTTCGAACGCGGGACCCGCAGGCGAAGCTCGATGACCCGGTCGGTCATCGCCACTACTTCATTCACCGCGCCAAGGGCGTCGCGCGTCATATTATCGCCAGGCGCCTTTAGCTGGCGTTCGATCAGTCGCGCGATGTCGCGGGCCATGATCTTGCGGCCATCGGGCCAGGCTCCGTTACCGAGCCGGAAGATATAGCTCAATCCGTCGTTGCTGACATTCCACCGCTCGGCCAGCCCGGGCTCGATCTGGCCGGTTGCGTCAAACCGGACCAGTCCCTGCGCGGTCGCCGCGCGGAGCACTGACTCGCCTTCGTTGGCAGGTATGCCGAGCGGCTCTCCAAGTTTCGGCTGGGTGGCGCCGATGACCACGACATTCGTGCCTCCTTCCGCGTTCTTGCGGCACCCTGACGAGGCCGGCAGGAGCAGCGCGACCGCCAGAGCGGGGCTAATCGCCCTCAAAGTCGAAAATCGGCTCATCGCGACAAGGATGTAGCCTTAAACGGGGGTTCAGCAACCACTGGATATTCCGGGCTGACTGTTTTAGTGAACTAAGGCAGTGGGTGGGTTTCCCCCGCCGCGGCGAAAAGGGCGTGCGTGGCCGACGAACCGGGTATCTGGCAGCGGGCAGGCCGCGACGTAGAGCAATTGCCCGACCCGTTCGTGCCGCTGCCGCCGTCGGTCGCCGAGGCTGCCGCCGCGCCGACGCGCCGCCGATGGTGGCGGATCGGGTTCATGAGTTTTGGCGCGCTGATCCTTGTCACCTTGCTGTGGCTGGTGTTCACCGCACCGCTGAGCCGGGCGTTGGAGCCACTCGACGATCCGGCGATGCTGCTGCTCAGCGCCGACGGGCGGCCGATCGCCCACCGCGGCGCGATCAAGGAATCGCCGGTCGAAATCGCGCGACTGGACCCGCAGACTCCGAACGCGTTCATCGCCATCGAAGATCGGCGCTTTCGCTCGCATTGGGGGATTGACCCGCGTGCCATTGGCCGGGCGATGCTTGCCAACGTCCGCGCCGGCGGGGTTCGCCAAGGCGGCTCGACTCTGACCCAGCAGCTGGCCAAGACCAGTTTCCTCAGTTCCGACCGGTCGATGAAGCGCAAGGCCCAGGAAGTAATTATCGCCTTCTGGCTCGAAGCGTGGCTGACCAAGGACGAAATCCTGTCGCGCTATCTATCGAGTGTTTATTTCGGCGACGGCGTTTATGGACTTCGCGCCGCAGCACACCATTATTTCGGCCGCGACCCCGAACGCCTGACGCTGGCCCAGTCAGCGATGCTCGCCGGGGTGGTGCAGGCGCCGTCGCGGCTCGCCCCGACGCGCAACCTCCCCGCCGCCCAGAAGCGCAGCCGGCTGGTGCTGCAGGCGATGGCCGACACTGGCATCATCAGCCTGGCGCGCGCCCGCGCAACCGTTTTGGCCCGCCCAATCCCCAGTGTCGGCAAGGTTCCGACTGGCACCTACTTCGCCGACTGGGTCGCCCCAGTCGCCCAGGCGGCGTTCGAATCCGACTATGGTGAAATCAAGGTGCCGACGACGCTTGACGCCGACCTGCAGCGGCTCGCCGTGCGGGCGATTGCCAGCGCTCCGCTCGGCGGCGCGCAAGCGGCACTGGTGGCGATGCGTCCCGATGGCGAGGTCGTCGCGATGGTCGGCGGCACCAGCTACAAGTCGTCGCCGTTCAACCGTGCCACCCAGGCCCGCCGCCAGCCCGGGTCGGCGTTCAAGCTGTTCGTCTATCTCGCCGCGCTACGCGCCGGCTACACGCCCGATAGCCTGATCGAAGATCGCCCGGTGACCATCGACGGCTGGACTCCGCGCAACAGCGACGGCGTGTATCGCGGGACAATCACGCTGCGCGAAGCTTTCGCCCGGTCGAGCAATGCCGCTACGGTGCGGCTGTCGGAACAGGTTGGGCGGCCCAACGTCATTCGCGCCGCGCGCGAGCTGGGCATTGCCTCACCCTTGACCAACGCGCCGAGCATCGCGCTTGGTACCTCGGGCGTCAGCCTGGTCGAACTGACCGCCGCTTATGCCGCAATTGCCGGGGGTCGCTATCCGGTGCGCCCGATCGGCCTGCCGCCCAAGCTTCAGCAAGAACGCGGTCTGGCCGGCTGGTTCGGCCGCGGCGGTTCGCTCGATCCGCGGCGCGACTGGTCGCCGATGCTCGATCTGTTGTGGAGCGCCGCCAACCACGGCACCGGCCGCCGCGCCGCACTGTCAATCCCGACCTTCGGCAAGACTGGCACCACTCAGGACAATCGCGACGCGATCTTCGTCGGTTTTGCCGGCGACCTGGTGGTTGGCGTATGGGTCGGGCGCGACGATAATAAGTCGCTCGGGTCGATAAGCGGTGGGACGACCCCGGCGCGGATCTGGCGCGCCTTCATGGCCCCGGCGGTGGCGATCGACCATCGTGCCGGACCGGCGCTACCCTATCGCGCGCCGGCGCCGCGCCCGGTCGACCGGCCCGACCGCCAGAGCCCGCTGCCTGAGGAATGGGGCGATCCGGGCCAGGCGCTGCGGGAGATTATCGGCATCGTCGACGAGCTGATCGGCAACAGCGATAGCGCACGGTGAACAGCACCGTTGCACAAGGAATTTAACCCGATCCGCCGCAGGCCGTTTTAGTCCGAAACGGTGTTTGCTTTTACCTTCGCTGAGGGTTTTTTCGCTTATTCATTCCGCTCCAGCGGCAATGATCAGGACAGCTACATGAAAGCCTTGGAGGCTTCCCTCACCGACAAATCGTCGGATCGTCACGTTCTTTATGCCACGCTGATCATCGGGGTGGCAGCCGTCGTGATGCTCATCTTTCAATTGCTGGGAAAGTTTAGCGGGCGCGGCCAGCATCAGGGCGCCTTTTCGTGGATTGAGATTGCCGCGGAGATCTCGGTCGTGGTCGCAATCGGCTGGGCGGGTCCCCTGGCGCTGCGCGAAATGGACAAACGGCGCCAGTCCAGTTTGCTCGCGATGCGCGCGCGAACCCAAGTCGAGACCTTGTTCAAAATGACTGACATGCTGCAAAGCGCATTAGTCTATTCGGACGCGAATGCCGTCCTTCGAGCGACCGCCGCCAAGCTGCTGCCAGGACTTGGCGGTGCGCTCTATGTGTTCAACAATTCCGGAGATCGGCTCGAGTTGTCGACCGCCTGGTGCTGGCCAGACGAGAGCGCACCGGCCGATGCGATCGCGCCGGCCCAATGCTGGGCACTCAAGCGCGGTAAAACGCACATCAATCTGCCGGGGCCCGACGCGTTGCGCTGTCAGCACCATAAAGAAGATACGGTCCTGGAAATTCCGATGATGGCGCGCGGGGAAGTATACGGACTGCTGGTTATTCAGTCAGGCGGTGACAACGCGGAAGCCGCGCTCCTGACTGCCGCGCCATTAGCGGGTGCGCTCGGGGATGCCATGTCGCTCGCGCTGTCCAATATCGCTCTTCGAGAAAAGCTTCGCACTCAAGCGCTCCGCGATCCCCTGACCGGCCTGTATAACCGCCGCTACATGGAGGACGTGCTCGACCGTTACGCCAATCTAGCCGAGCGGAACGAGAGTACCCTGTCGGTCGTGATGTTCGATCTTGATCATTTCAAGCGGCTCAATGACGAACATGGTCACGCGCTTGGCGATACCGTTCTTTCGGAAGTGGCCGCATCCGTGATGGGAGCAATCCGCCCGTGCGATGTCGCGTGCCGCTATGGGGGCGAAGAATTCGTCGTCCTGCTTCCCGACTGCTCGATGGCCGAAGGTATAGCGAAGGCGGAAGTACTCCGGGCCCGGATCGAACGGCTCTCGGAGAACCACGGCGCGCGCATAAGCGCTTCCTTCGGCGTCGCGACCATTCCGGATACATCGTCAAAGGTCGCGGACGTTCTCGCCGACGCGGACGCTGCTTTGTACCGCGCCAAGGGCGATGGCCGCAACCGGGTCATGAGCGCGCCACACCGGGTGATCAGGAGCATTCCAAAGCCCAGCTCAGCCGCGGCTTGAGCGTGCGATCCGCACGACCGCGGGCGAATGGTGCCGCCCGGTCTTACTAGAACCGCGCCGAAAAGCCGGTCTTGAGCGTCGTTGCCGGAGTCCCTTGGGTCAGACCGAAATCCACTTCGGAATCGAGCTGAAAGGTCGGCGTTGCCAGAAAGGTCACCGATGGTCCGACGGTGGCGTCCCACACGGTAATTCCGCCATCGCGCTCGCGCCCGGCCTGCGCATCGAACGCGGTCGACCAGCGGGGACCAAGGCTCAGCCCGAGCGAAACGGCGGAGGACAAACGGGCGTGGTGGCCGATGCCGTCGCCATTGGCCTTCCAGTCGGCCTCGGGTGTCAGGGTCACCGACAGCGGGCCAGCGAGCGGGGTCTGCATCGGTACCAGCAGCCCGCCTTCCCATTGGCCATTGCCGATTGGTTGGCGGGCGGTGGGCAGCTTGACGAACGGCATGACGGCGATCGAGGAGGTTGCGGCGGCGTCGCTGAAACGGTGCTTGAACGCGATAGTGATATCGCCGAACCCGCCATGCGTCTCGGTGCTTCCCCCGCCGACGGACCGCGTTTGGTGGAATGGGACGATGCCCAGCTGGATCTCGCTGCGGCCGTCCAGGCCAAAACGAAGCGTGCTAGGGCCGAGGAGGAGGTCGCCGGTTCGCACACCGCCAGCGTCGGTCCGCGACCATTCGACGAGCGAACTTTCGACCTGGATCGTGCCGGCGACAGCGGTGCAGGTGCCGGTGGCGAGACCGGGGCGATCGGTGCATAAGTCCGGCGGGTCGGCAGCGTTCGCCTGGACCGCGATCAGCAAGAGCAGGAACGCCGCTTTCATGTCCCCATGCTTAGCAAGTTGCGCTGGCGATGGAAGCCGGCCGGTGAATCCAGGTTAACGCGCTGATAGCAGCCGCTTTAAACGTTTTTCAACTCATCGCGGCATAAATTCAGGGCAACCGGAAGCGTCAGATGCGACCGGTCGGGGAAGTGGACCCCCAGTGGAACCTCAAGGAGACCGGACATGTCGAAGTTTCTCGCGCTGATCGAGAATGAAAAGGGCGCCACCGCGATCGAGTACGGCCTGATCGCCGCGCTGATTGCCGTCGCCGCCATCGGCGCCATGCAGGGCATTGGTAACAAGCTCGGCACGACCTTCAACAACGTTTCGTCGAAGCTCGGCTAAGCCGACCGACCTCACGGTTGAAAACAGGACGGCGGCGTCGCAAGACGCCGCCGTTTTGCTGTCTGCCAGTCGCGCAAAAAAGGGCGCCCGGACGCGCCCTTGTAGTGACGGATGGTGGAGCCGAGGGGGATCGAACCCCTGACCTCTGCAATGCCATTGCAGCGCTCTCCCAGCTGAGCTACGGCCCCGTTTTCATTTCCCATCAAAGTACTACTTTGATGGGGTCCGTCCAGTGCGTCGCGCACCGTCCGGAGGCGCCCTTTAGGGCAAGTTCCCGCTTTCGCAAACGGGAAATCCGCCCCGCGGCAGCGCCTTAATTTTCCTCTTCGTCGCCGCCGGTCGCGACGCCCAGGTCGTCTTCGCCGGTTGCCAGATCGACCTCATCGTCGGCGCTCGGCTCCTCGTCCTCATCGGGCACCAGATCCTCGGCGCCGAGATCCTCGTCGGCGGCGACTTCCTTTTCAGGCGCCGCGGAAACGGTTTCGAACGGCAGCGGCTGCTTCGACTTCAGCACCGGCTCGGGCTGAAACGCATGGCCGCACTCGATGCAGGTGATGGGATTGTCCTTGCCAAGGTCGTAGAAGCGCGTGGCGCATTTGGGGCAGGAGCGCTTGATGCCCCATTCGGGATTGACCATCGGGTCTATTCTCCAATTACTGCAGGCGGATGGAGCGGCGGAGCCGGGTCCAATTCGGGCGCGCCTTGCCATAGCCATGACGCCCTGTCAAAGCGCCGGCAGCATGGATTTGCCCTCACGCCCACTGGTGATCGCCGTCGATGGCCCCGCCGCCAGCGGCAAGGGCACGATCGCCCAGGCGCTGGCCGCGCATTACGGTCTTCCGCACCTGGACACCGGGATGCTGTACCGCGCCGTCGCGCTCACCCTGGTGCGGTTCGGCGGCGACTTCGATAGCGAATTCGAAGCGGTTCGCGCCGCATCCGGAATCGGCCAGATCGACCCGGCAGACCCCGAACTGAGGAGCGAAATCGTCGCCTCGCTCGCCAGCCGCATCTCGGCTTATCCGGCGGTCCGCGCCGCGCTGCTCGAGCGGCAGCGGGGGTTCGCCGCCCAGTCCGGCGGCGCCGTCCTCGACGGGCGCGACGTCGGCACGGTTATCGCGCCGGACGCGACGGCCAAATTGTTCGTCACCGCCGCGATCGAGGTCCGCGCCCGCCGCCGGCTGGCCGAGCTCGAGGCGCGCGGCGTGCGGGCGCATTTTGACGAGGTGCTCGCCGACCTCACCGCCCGCGACGAGCGCGACAGCAAGCGCAAGGACGCTCCGCTGGCCAAGGCCAAGGACGCGATGCTGCTCGATACCAGCGCGCTGGACGCGGGCGAGGCAGTTAAGCAGGCGATCCGGCTGGTCGATCGGCGGATCAGCTAAGGAGGTCACCCCCGGCGTGGACCATTGCGGCGGCCCTGGGATTGGCCTCCAGCAACGCGGCGGCCCGGGCGCAAAGCGCTTCGAGTTCGCCGAGCCGATCGGCCAGCGGGCGCTCGCGCGGCG
>JBDSMA010000337.1:0-2222 GCA_039916085.1 Sphingomicrobium sp. | reverse complement strand
GCCTCGGGGGGTGTGCACCGACTCGGCGCTCGGTTCCTACCTCGGCCAGCCGGCCAGCCAGGACCTCGGCGCGCGGCTGCTCGCTAGCTCGGGGGCGCGAGTGCTACGCTGGGCGGGAGTGGGGATGATGATGACGATGGAGTATCGGGCCGATCGGCTGACCGTGCATCTCGGCCCCACCAACCTCGTCACCGAAGCGCGCTGCGGCTAGGCGAAGCTTACCTCGGCGGTCCGCCCAAGGGCGATCGCCAGTTGATTCAATCGCCGCTCGACCGCATCTGCATGAAGCGTACGCATGCCGCGCGCATAGCTTAGCCGGACCGTGCTCGCGTCAAGCGTCACCGAGGTCCGCATGAGCAATCCCTCGGTCCCCGCCGACAGCCGCTGCGCCAGGCGGATCGCCTTGCCCCACGCGATCGCGCGCTCGTCATCGCCGTCGCGAAGCAGGGTCTTGAGGAAGCCGGTGCTGCCTTCCCCGCCGAACGCGGCGCACAGGGTTCGTCCGAGCATTGCCCGGCCGCGCACGTCGATTCCCACCCAATTGCCGTGGATGGCGAGATCGACGGCGCGTTCGGCACGATAATCGGGGTGGGCATTCCAGGCGATGTCGCCGAGCAGGCAAGCGGCCAGCCTGAGCCGGCCGCGCTTATGGTCGTCATCGGCGAACAGCGGCGCGATCCATTCATCGAGCGCCGCGCCATGGTCGCCGAAGCGGCCCAGCCGCTGGCCGATCTCCAGCGCGGCGGCGAGCAAAGGATCCTCGCTGCGAGTCGCCGCGTCGAGGTCGTGGTAGAGCAACCCCTCGCGCAGGCCGAACGCCGACACCATCACGCGGCGCGGGCCGATTCGCTCGACCATCGCCTCAAGAATGGCGATCGCCGCCGGCATCGCCGCCAGGCGACTGGAAGACAGGCCGGTGCCCTGCTTGATCTCGGCGGTCGTGGTCGAAGCGAGCAGCGCCTTCACCGCCGCGATCCGCTCCGGCACCAGGCGATGCTGGTGGACGATCGGCAACGGATGACCGTTGCTGCGCATGTCGAGTTGGGCCAGCGCCCGGAACGAGCCGCCGACCAGATACAGGCCGTTGCCCGCCCCGGCGCGGGCGAGCCGGTTGCCGGTCAACGCGGAGTCGATCGCGGCGCGGATGGCGGCGATATCGGGTGGGCTGCCGACGCGCAGCACGCCCAAAGGCAGCGACACGCCTTCCCCCGCTCCGCCTTTCGCCACCCCGACCAGTTCCAGGCTGCCGCCGCCGAGGTCAGCGGCGACGCCATGCGCCCACGGAATGCCGGAAATCACACCCAGGCCGGACAATTCGGCTTCCTCCGCTCCCGACAGCAGGCGCGGCCTCAATCCCAGTGCCGCGACTTGCTTGAGGAATGCCGTCCCGTTCGAGGCGTCGCGCACCGCGGCGGTGGCGACGGTGTGAAGCTTCTTCAGCCCCATCCCCCCCGCCAGCTTGCGAAACCGGGCGATCGCTTCCAGCGTCCGCGCCACCGCGTCCTCGTCGAGCTTCCCGTTCTTCGCCAGCCCGCGGCCGAGCGCGGCGGTAATCTTTTCGTTGAACAGGCTCGATGGCACCCGCGCCGCTCCGCCGTAAGCGACGAACCGCACCGAATTGGAGCCGATGTCGATGATCCCCACCGGCGGGAAGCGGCGCTCGCTCATCGCGCCTCACCCGCGCCGCGCTGGACCAGGCTGAGCTTGGGCACCGCCCGCCCGCCAAGCGACTGGCCGCGTCCCGACAGCGACGGGTTGGTCATGAAATAATGGTGCAGGTTGAAGTGGCGCTTGCCCGGCCTGACCCGCTCGTAACTGCCGTCGGGCGCGAGCCGCCAGCTCTGTTCATTGTCGATCAGATTGGCGACCATCACTTGGTCGAGCACCTGAGCGTGGACCGTCGGATTCTCCAGCGGAAGGAGGAATTCGACCCGCCGGTCGAAATTGCGCGGCATCCAGTCGGCCGACGAAATGTACAGCTTCGCGCCGCGGTGCGGCAGCGCCTCGCCGTTGGCGAAGACGAAGATCCGGCTGTGCTCGAGGAACCGCCCGACGATCGATTTGACGCGAATATTGGTCGACAGATCGTCGACCCCCGGGCGCAAGCAACAGACTCCGCGGATGACAAGATCGATCGACACCCCGGCGTTGCTGGCCTGGTACAATTTGTCGATGATCTTCGGATCGACCAGGCTGTTCATCTTGGCCCAGATCGCCGCCGG
>JBDSMA010000336.1:0-1542 GCA_039916085.1 Sphingomicrobium sp. | reverse complement strand
GACGTTGAGCAGTTCATGCGGGATGCCGAGCTTGTCGGCGCTGTACAGCACCTGCACCGCGAACGCTTCGTTGAGCTCCCACAGGCCGATATCCGCGACCTTGAGACCAAAGCGATTGAGCAATTTGGGCACGGCATAGACCGGGCCGATGCCCATTTCGTCGGGCTCGGTCCCGGCCACCGCCATGCCGACATAGCGGCCGAGCGGGGTCAGGCCGCGCTTGCTGGCAAGGTCGGCGTCCATCAGCACCGCCATCGAAGCGCCGTCGCTCAGCTGCGACGCGTTGCCGGCGGTGACAGTCATTCCCTCGCCGCGCACCGGCGCAAGCTTCTGAAGGCCTTCCAATGTGGTGTCGGGGCGGTTGCCCTCGTCCTTGTCGATGGTCACTTGCGTCATCGAGATGGCGCCGCTTTCCTTATCCTTGACACCCATGTTGGCGGTGACCGGGACGATCTCGGCGTCGAAGCGGCCCTCGGCCTGGGCGGCGGCGGTGCGGCGCTGCGATTCGAGCGCATAGGCGTCGGCCTGTTCGCGCGAAATGCCGTAGCGCCTGGCGACGACTTCGGCCGTGTCGATCATCGGCATGTAGACGTTTTTGTGCATCGCCACGAGTTCCATGTCGGCGCCGAGCCGCATCTCGGCGGTCTGAACCATCGAGATGCTTTCGACCCCGCCGGCAACGCACACGTCCATGCGGTCGACTATGATCTGCTTGGCGGCGGTGGCGATGGCCATCAGCCCCGACGCGCACTGGCGGTCGATCGACATGCCGGCGACGGTTACCGGGAGGCCCGCACGAAGCGCGGCGGTGCGGCCAATGGTCGCCTGCACGCCCTGCTGGAGCGCGGCGCCGACAATCACGTCGTCGACTTCGGCGCCGTTGATCCCGGCACGCTCGACCGCGGCGCGGATGGCGTGAGCGGCCAGCGTCGGCGACGGCGTGGCGTTGAACGCGCCCTTGTAGGCGCGGCCGATTGGCGTGCGGGCGGTGGAGACGATGACGGCGTCGCGGACGGACATGGAAGTTCTCCTAGGTGAAGATGAGGCCGAGCCACTGAGCGGTGAGGGCGGGCTTGTCCTCGCCCTCGATTTCGACCGTGACCGAATGTTTGAGCAGCAATTGCCCGGGCGCTTTCTCGTCGGCGTCGTCGAGCGTGAAGTGGCCGCGCACGCGCTTGCCGGCGCGGACCGGGGCGATAAAGCGGACACGGTCGAGCCCGTAATTGACCGCCATCCTTGCCGTGTCGGGCAGCTGCATCACATCGGCGGCCATGCGGCTCAGCAGCGACAGGGAGAGAAAACCGTGGGCGATCGTCCCGCCGAACGGGGTCTGGGCGGCGAGCACGGGATCAAGGTGGATGAACTGGCGATCCTCGGTCGCTTCGGCGAAAGCGGCGATGCGATCCTGCCCGACCTCGATCCAGTCGGACGTGCCGATTTCCTGACCGATGCGGCGGCGGATTTCGTCGAGGCTAGCGGTGGGCATCGGCGCAGTCCTAGGCGCCTCACAAAGGCACTGACAAGGGGCTGGCACCCGACGCT
>JBDSMA010000335.1:0-1568 GCA_039916085.1 Sphingomicrobium sp. | reverse complement strand
GCCAGCGCGCGGTGGAGGCCGGCGACCGAGCCGAAATGATGGAGGAGGTTGGCGTGAGTCCGGCCGATCCGCGCGGCGACTGCCTTGAGCGTGATGGCGGCGACACCCTCATCCCGCAGCAGTGCGCGCGCGGCCCCGACCGCAGCGGCGCGGCTCTCGTCCGGGGACAGGCGTTTACGAGATTGCAAGACTATTGACATTTATGTCAGCAAAACCCAGTTTTGGTTGGACTGTCCCTTGGAGTGGTTCGATGAACGCCGCAAGCCTTACCCCCGCAGACCTGACCATCACCCCACGCGACCGGCGGTTCGGGCGCGACGAGGCGACACCGCGCTGGTGGCACGGCGGCAACCCCTATGCGAGCGCGCTGTACAACGCACTTTCGGCGACCTTTCCGGAGGGCGAGGCGTTCTTCGTCGACAGCGTACGCAAGCACCGGGAGGGGGTCGATGCCCGGCTGGCCGCGGAGATCAAAGCGTTCACCACGCAGGAAGTGGTGCATAGCCGCGAACATCTGGCATTCAATCGCCGCGCGACGGACGCGGGGTATGACCTCACCAAGCTCGAGGCGCAGGTCCACAAAAGGCTCGAGCTGACCAAGACCCGCCCGCCGATCGCCAGCCTGGCGGCAACCATGGCGCTGGAGCATTTCACCGCCATCCTGGCGCACGAGTTGCTGGCCGACCCGCGACACCTGGAAGGTGCCGACCCGGCGACCGCGGCGCTGTGGCAGTGGCACGCGAGCGAGGAGATCGAGCATAAGGGCGTCGCTTACGACACCTGGCTCCATGCAACGCGCGCCTGGCCGCGATGGAAGCGGTGGAAGGTCAAGGCCAAGGTGATGTTGTTCGTGACGCGCAACTTCGTCGTCGACCGGACGGCTGGCGCGCTTGAGCTGCTGCGCCAGGATGGGATCATTGGCGCCAAGGCATGGGCCGGCTTGCTGTGGTATGCGTGGGTTCGGCCGGGGATGTTCCGCCAGATCTTCACCGCCTGGGCGGCCTTCTTCAGGCCCGGCTTCCACCCGTGGACGATCGACGACCGCCATCTCATCGCCAATTATGAAGCCACGGCGCCGGTCGCCGCGCCGGGACGTAAGGTCCGCCGCGCGGCCTACGCCGCGAGCGCTTCATCGCACTCGCGGAGGCACAGGCGATAGAGGCGGGCGGGAGTTTCCTCGCCGCGGGCACAGCTATGGCGCGGGGCGGTGAGGCCCGTGGCGCGATAACCGAGCTTGTCCAGCACCCGGGCCGACGCCGGATTGTCGAGGAACACCGAGGCTTCAATCTGCGGCAAGCGCAAGGCGCGGGCCATGGCGATGACCGCCTGCCCGGCCTCGGTCGCGATGCCGCGGTTCCAGTGCGCGCGCGCGACCCAATAGCCCATCTCGACCATGCCCGAAGGCCGCCGGCCGAGCCCGCAGGCGCCAACCAGCAACGGCGCGCCGCCGGTCCGCTCGTAGATCAGGCAACTCGGCAAGGCGGGGTCGTGCGGGCGGGCGAGAAACGCCGCGGCCTCGGCCTCGCCATAGGGCCACGGCGCGGAGGCCAGATTGCGGACGATCGACT
>JBDSMA010000334.1:0-4397 GCA_039916085.1 Sphingomicrobium sp. | reverse complement strand
GGCATCCAATTTGGCGCGTGCCTGCTCGGACAAGAGCCGCGCCTCGTCGGTTGAATCGCTGACCCGGGCCTGGTCGGTGAGCAGCCGGGTGGTGACCTCCTCAAGGCCGTCGAGCATTTTCAGATGTTCGCCGATGCGCTTGGACACGTCCTCGACATAGCCGGCGACGTCGCTGCACTCGATCGACAGCGAGCCGCAATCGCGCGCCACCGCGCGGATCGCGTTTTCGGTGATTTCTTCAATTCCCAACGTCGCCATCGTCTCGTTCCCCAACTCGTCTTGCGTGAAGAAGTAGACGCCAACTCCTAAGAGCAGGTTAACCACGCTTGGAGTCGCTCGACTCGCACGCCGCCGATGGGCAAAGGAGGACCATGTTCATCTCGTTCGTCGAGGCGCTGCGGCGCGGAGGCTTGAGCGCCTCGCTCAAGGAGCATCTGCTGTTGCTTGAGGCGCTCGACGCCGATCTCATCGGCGCCGACCCCGAGCAATTTTATTACCTCGCGCGCGCCACCTTCGTCCACGACGAGCGGCAACTCGACCGCTTCGACCTGGTGTTCGCCGAAGTGTTCAAGGGCGTGCTGCCCGGCGAAAACGAGACGCTAGCCGGCGAGATCCCCGAGGAATGGCTGCGCGCGGTAGCCGAGAAATATCTGACCGCCAAAGAGATGGAGGCGATCAAGGCGCTTGGCTCATGGGACGAAATCATGGCTGCGCTGAAGGACCGGCTGGCCGAGCAGGAAGGACGCCACGAAGGCGGTTCCAAGTGGATCGGAACCGGCGGTACGTCCCCTTTCGGGCACGGCGGCTACAACCCTGAAGGCGTGCGCATCGGCGGGCCGGGCCGGCACGGACGGGCGATCAAGGTGTGGGACAAGCGCGAGTTTCGCGACCTTGACGGCGACCGCGAGCTCGGCACGCGCAACATCAAGGTCGCGCTGCGGCGCCTGAGGCGCTTCGCCCGGGAGGGCGCGGCCGACGAGCTTGACCTTGAGGGCACGATCGACGGCACCGCGCGGCGCGGCTGGCTCGACGTGCAGATGCGGCCTGAGCGGCACAATGCGGTGAAATTGCTGCTGTTCCTCGACATCGGCGGGTCGATGGACGGCCATGTGCGAACCTGCGAGGAACTGTTCTCGGCAGCCCGCAGTGAGTTCAAACACCTCGAGCATTATTACTTCCACAACTGCCTTTACGAGGGCGTGTGGAAGGACAACCGCCGCCGCCACGTCGAGCGCACACCGACACATGACATCATCCACAAGTTCGGCGGCGACCATAAACTGGTGATTGTCGGCGACGCATCGATGAGCCCTTATGAGATTACCCACGCCGGCGGTTCGATCGAGCATTTCAACGAGGAAGCCGGCGCGGTGTGGCTGCGGCGCCTGACCGACACCTACCGCAGCGCGGCGTGATCAACCCGACGCCTGAACCCTATTGGGGCCATTCGGCATCCACGGCGATCATCAAGCAGCTTTTGGGCGATCGGATGTACCCGCTGACCCTCGACGGTCTCGACCAGGCGATGCGGGCCCTTAGCCGCAAGGCTTGACTCCAAGCAGTAGCGAAGGCCTCCTCCGCCCGCCGGCCCCCGCCGGGCGCGGAGAAGTCGATGGCCGAGCCGCCGCTGAACCTTGATCAGGCCGAAACCTCCTCGGCACCGCCCATCCCTCGCCGCGCCATCGCCGCCGCGACGATCGGCAATGCGCTTGAATTCTACGACTTCATGACTTTCGCCTTTTTCGCGATTCAGATCGGTCACACCTTCTTCCCCTCGGGCGACCCGTTCATCAGCCTGATGTCGAGCCTGGCGACGTTCGGCGCGGGATTCGTTACCCGGCCGCTCGGCGCGCACATTCTCGGCGGCTATGCCGACCGCGTCGGGCGCAAGCCCGCGATGCTGCTCAGCATGACCTTGATGGGCGTCGCCATCACGATGCTGGCGCTGACCCCAAGTTACGCCCGGATCGGGGTCGCGGCGCCGGTCATGGCGATCGGCGCTCGCCTGCTGCAGGGATTCGCTTTGGGCGGAGAGATCGGATCGGCGAGCAGCTACATGATCGAGGCGGCGGCGCCGCTGCGGCGCGGCTTCAGCATCAGCCTGCAAAGCGCCAGCCAGTCGGTCGCGGCGGCGATTGGTTCGTTCGTCGGCCTGGCGCTGAGCGCGGTAATGACTCCCGCTGGTCTCGAAAACTATGGCTGGCGGATCGCCCTGCTGCTCGGTGCATCGATCGTGCCGTTCGCCCTGATGATCCGCCGCAGCCTGCCGGAAACGCTGGGCAAGGCGATCGAGGAACACGCTGCGGCGCCCGAGCCGCTGCGCGCCTACACGCGGCCGCTCGTGCTGGGCTTCCTGATGATCGGATCGAGCACCATCGTCGGCTATATCTTTCAGTATATGGCGACCTATGGCCAGGCGACGCTCAAATTGTCGCCCGGCGTGTCGTTTGCCGCCGAATCGATCAATAACGGAGTGGCGGTGTTCGCCGCGATCATCGGGGGGTTGCTGTGTGACCGTTATGGCCGGCGGCCGATCATGATCCTGCCGAGGATCGCCTTCACCGCACTGATCATCCCCGTTTTCCTGTGGCTGACCAGCGCGCGCGACGCGACCAGCTTTCTGTCGGCCAACGCCATCTTGTCGTTCGTCGATGGGCTGGTCTACGGCGCGGTCTACGCGGCGATCATCGAGAGCGTCCCGCCGCATATCCGCGCGCGCGCGTTCGCGCTGGTCTATTCGATCCCGGTGGCGGTGTTCGGCGGGACGACCCAACTCGTCGTCACCTGGCTGCTCCATGCGACCGGCAGTGCAATGTCGATCGCCTGGTATCTGGTAGCGGTCTCGCTGATCGGTTTGGGGGCGATGATGATGATGCCCGAGACCGCGCCCGCCAAACTCGCGCGAAAGGCGTTGGCGGTCAGCGGGCGCTACGCTTGATGTCGCGCGCCATGCGCCCTTTTTCGACCGCGGCGGAAGCAGTTCCGCCCGAACGGTAAAGCGATTGCAAATAGACGATGTCGGCGCCGCTCAATTCCGCCGGACGTTCGCCGCCGTCGGTCCGGAATAGCGAGAGGATCGAATCGACCCGGCCGCTCGCGGGTTCGCGCGTTCGCGCCAGTCCGCGCATCGCGACATAATCAGCGACCTGGGCCAGTGACAGGCCGGCCAAGGCCGACCGGTCGATCAGGACGATCGATCCCTCGACATCTACCCGGGTCGGCAGTTTCAGGATCGACGCGCTCATGACCCGCAACGTCGGCATGCTCTGAAAATGGGATCCGCTGGCGCTGGCCTGGCTGGTGCCCTGACTCAGTCCGTCCTCATTGCACAGGCTGGTGATCGACCACGCCCGTACGGGCGGCGGGCTGGCGAGCATGGCGCGGACTTCATAAGCGGAAACGCCGTCAAGCCAGTCGCGCCGCTCGCGCCGAAGCTCCTTCAGAAAGGCATCGCAGTTTTCGACCGCGATGAACAGCAGGTTGGCCTCGCACGGCCGCTTGCCGGCGACCAGCGCCCCGACCCCGCGAGCGGTCTCGCGAATCCGCTCTTCGACAAATCGCGCGGCATCGTCGGGCAGGCCCAGCGCAACCGGGCATATGGGAATGTGGAAGCGGGCGATCTGTGGCCCGGTCGGAACACTGATCGAATCGACAAATTGCTGGACGGTGGCGGACTCGACCGCCTTGCGGCCAATGACGGTAATGTCGTCATTCGACGGCGGAGGAAGTGGCTGGGACAGCGCCAGCGCCAAAGCAAGACCAATCATCAGCCCACCTTGCCAAAGCGGGGCCACGAACCAAGACCGGCTCGATCAATCGCCATGGCTGGTCGACAACCGTCACCGCCGGGGTTTGTCAATAAAGCAGGAATGGCGCCCGCTCCTGTTGCCATGCCGCTTCGTCCGGCCCGGCCAGCGCGTCGAGATCGCCGGGCAAGGCCGCAGCCTCATCAACCCACTCGCGTAGGCTTGGCCCGCCGTTGATGACGTCAATCGGCAGCCTGCCGATCGCATATTCGTAGGGGAAGTCGCGCCACAGTTCATAGTCGGGATGGAGCGCGCGGATCGCCTTGAACGCCAGCGCCTGGACCCGCCACGGCTTGAACGCGGCATGGTCGTAGGCGGCGCCCTCGGCGTGGATATGCACGCCGCTGCACAATTGGTCGACATGCTTGTGAAAGGTCGGCTCGAACCAGGTTTCGCGCAGCGTGCAGCCGGCGAGCCAGTGCGGGGCGAGATCACGCATGGTGGCGATCACCGCGCGCGCGTCGATGTCGGGGGCGCCAAACAGTTCCAGCGGGCGGGTGGTGCCCCTGCCCTCGCTCAAGGTCGCGCCTTCGAGCATCACCGTCCCGGCATAGCAGCGCGCCATGTTGAGGTTGGGCGCGTTGGGCGACG
>JBDSMA010000333.1:0-2791 GCA_039916085.1 Sphingomicrobium sp. | reverse complement strand
TCGATACGGCGTGAGCCAGCGCCTTGGCGGCGTGGCTCGACGGCGCGAAATCAAGCTCGCGGTCAAGCGCTTCCAGGCGTTGACGGAGGAGCGGCACGTCTTCGGCCGGCGCCCGCATCGCCGCGCTGGTCCACAACCCGGTGTGCAGCGACAACGTGCCGTCGGCGCGCTTGACCAGCACCACATCGAGCGGAACCCGGCGATGGACCGGCGACACACGGTCAGCCTTGAGCAGCAGGAGGACGCGGTCGTCGGCCGTCATTTCCTCGACCGCACGGGCGGTCAGTGCGTCGTCCCACAAGCCAGAGTCCCGACGCAGGATGCCGCGGCACTGTTCGAGCTTGCCTCCTTTACCGGCGACGGCATGGCCGAGCATGGTGAAATTATTATCCCCGAGCCAATCGAGCAGCGCGGCGCATTCGCGGTTGCCGGACAGCCCCCGGGCGTCGTCGGCCATGGCCGCGACCATCGCCTTCCAGTCGCCGACCGCGGCGCGGACATCGGCCAGCACGTCCTTAAGTTCGGCCAGCAGGTCCTGGCGGCCACGGGCGTCGGCCCGGTCGAGCTCAACGTAGATGATCGATTCGTCATGCGTGCCGCCGAGGCCCTTCAGGGTACCGCTTTTGGTCCGCTCGACGGCCAGGATGGGGTGGAGCAGACGGTGGATCGTCAGGCCGCGCCCGGCGATGGCCCCGGCGACGCTGTCGACCAGGAACGGCATGTCGTCGTTGACCAACGCGACCCGCATTCGCCGCCGCCCGGCCGCGCCCCCGGTCGATTGAAGCTTGATCGCCAGTTCGCCGGGCGGGCGTTCGGCCGCAACGCTGGCGACGAACGCCGCCGCATCGTCCTGGTCGGCGGCGGAGAATCCGGCGAGTTCCCCGGGCAGGGCATTGCTGGTCAGCGCTTTCCGCAAGGCGTCGACGATCGACGCGGCCGCGCGCTTTTCGGCTATCATTCAGGCATGCTCCGCAGGTCTCGCGATGGTCGCGGGGACTAGTCCCGCTCGTCGCCCAAGGCAACCTTCCTGTTCGCCGGTCAGGGGGTCAGGCAGAGCGGCGGATCAGCCGTTCGAGGGTCGCGGGATCGCTTACCAGCTGAACCACTTCGTGTACGCCAGTGGCATTGCGGCGGGTCAAGACTAGCGCAAACTCCTCATTTGTTGGCAGATCGCGCAGCGCGATTGAGGGCGCCGCGCGAAGGGTTGCACGGCCAATGGCGCCCTTGTCGGGCTCGGCCGGCTGCGGCCGGCGGGCCTTGCGCTCGGCGGCAACGAGACCCTTGAGGCCGCCGTCGGCGCCGTCGAGGAATAGCTGGAAGCCGCCGAAATCGACCTGGCTGCGCTCGGCATAAGACAGCGCCGCGGAGAACTCGGTCAGCCGCGCCTTGTCGTAATCGATGCCGAACACGAGCTTGACCACGGGCGTCATCGGCGCGCGGGCCTGGCCCTTGACCCCGGCATCGTCGAGTATCTCGGCATAATCATCGGGGACGCGCTTGGCCGCGACCGCGAAATCATAGGCCATCGCCAGCGCTCGGTAGAGCGCGGCGCGGCTGCGGCCATCGGCGGCCTTGCACACATCGGCGCTCTCGCGCGCGGCCCACAGCCGGTCGGCGAGGCCGGCGTCGGCATCGAGCGCGACGTCGGCGACATCGGCGTCGTCATCTTCGGCGGCAGCGATGAGCGCGGCGGGCAGCTCCTCGGCCGGTTCGGCCAGCGGGCCATCCTCCCATATCATGTGCGGCGCGGCCGGGATCTCGACGGGTTCCTCGTCGCTCGCGATCCCGATCGGGGCGAACGGCGCCGGACGGTCGTCATTCTCTTCGTCGGCTTCGTCCATCTCGGGCGGAAGCGGGGCTAGGGCCGGGCGGATGACCTGGCTCGGTATCTCGCCTTCGCCGCCGTCCTTCCAGTTAATGACACCATAGATGAAGTCGATCGTGTCGCCATCGGAACTGAACGGCATGAGGATGCCGCGGTAGCAGATCGAGCGGCCGCGCTGATTGACGAACTCGGCTTCAAAACCGACCGGCGCGCGGTTGGCGATGATTTGCATATAATGGTCGGTGAGCCGCGACAGCAATGACCGGCTGGGCACGTCGGCGATGGACTTGATGCCGTCGTCGGCAAGGCCGCATTCGGTACGAATGGCAGTGCCAATATAAGGGGTGGCGGGGTTGCCCTGGCCTTCGGTGAAGTCGAGCAGCACCGAATGAGGGCCGAAATCCTGGATGTTGCCCGGCTCGAGATCCTCGATCGAAGGATAGTCGCGGCCTTCGAGCAGCGAGGCCCAGTAATTATAAGCGCGGACGTGCATCCGCCGCTCGTCCGAGCCGATGGCCGCCGCGACATCGTCGGCTGCGGGCACTTCGACGGCGGGCGAGTCATAGTCGTTCGGCTGTTCGCGATAACTGTCCATGCGCCCCAATCCCCGGGAATCTCCGAATTCGGGCAATTTGCCTCCGAAGCGTTGCGAAACCGTTAACCCTAACTGTTTGCGGCGAGCGCCGACGGTTGCCGGATGACAGGCTTGCCGCCAAAGGGACGCGCGTGTAGGGGCCACACCGCACCGCGCGTCAGGCACGGCACGCCGCTTTAGCTCAGCTGGTAGAGCACATCATTCGTAATGATGGGGTCAGGTGTTCGAGTCACCTAAGCGGCACCACCACAAAATATCCTTCTAAAACAAGCACTTACCGCGCTTGCGAGGTGTTTGAAGTTCTGCCGTTCTCTCGGGAGGTTAGAGTCAATTGCTGCATCGCGGCAATTCGCGCAGAGATCTTTTAAATC
>JBDSMA010000332.1:0-1663 GCA_039916085.1 Sphingomicrobium sp. | reverse complement strand
GCTCGCTGAGGGCCATTGCGGGCAGCCGCACCTGCTCGGTCTCCCACCCCTCGTCGCGAGCTTGCGCGGCGGCGAACAGCGGCAGGTCGGGCGCCTGCTTCAGCGTCCGCGAATCCCACAGCGCCTGCCGCCGGTCGAGCTTCATCGAGCGGAACGCATCGGCCTCGGCTAGCCGCTCGATGCTTGCGACACTGACGCCGGAGCGGCGGCGAACCTCCTCGACGCTGGCGTAAGGCATGTCCCCCCGCGCCCCAACGATCCGCGTCGCCGCGTCCAGCCTGAGCCCTTCGACCTGGCGCAAACCAAGGCGGAGCACCAAGCCCCCCCTCCCGCTTGCGGGAGGGGGGTGGGGGGTGGGCATGGCAGCTTTTTCGACAGCCCCACCCCCATCCCCTCCCGCAAGCGGGAGGGGGGCTTCCAACGTGCAATCCCATGCCGAATGATTCACATCCACCGCCCGCACCTTGACCCCATGCTCGCGCGCATCGCGGACGATCTGGGCGGGCGCGTAAAACCCCATCGGCTGGCTATTCAGCAAAGCGCAGGCGAACGCGGCCGGGTAGCGCCACTTCAGCCAGCTCGACACATAAACCAGGTGCGCGAAGCTCGCCGCGTGGCTTTCGGGAAAGCCATATTCGCCGAACCCGCGGATCTGGTGGAAACAGCGCGCCGCGAACTCGGGGTCGTAACCGCGCCCCACCATCCGCCCGACCATCTTGTCCTGCAACAGGTCGATCGTGCCGCGACTGCGGAACGTCGCCATCGCCTTGCGCAACTGATTGGCCTCGGCGGGGGAGAATTTGGCCGCATCGAGCGCGATCTTCATCGCCTGCTCCTGGAATACCGGTACGCCCAGCGTTCGCGCCAATATCCGCTCAAGCTCGTCGCCCGGCCCATGCGCCGGGTCGGGGCAGGGATAGCATATTGGCTCCTTGCCCTGCCGCCGCTTGAGGAACGGGTGGACCATGTCGCCCTGGATCGGTCCCGGCCGGACGATCGCCACCTCGATCACCAAATCGTAGAAGCATCTCGGTTTCAATCGCGGCAGCATGTTCATCTGCGCCCGGCTCTCGACCTGGAACACGCCGAGCGAATCCCCCGCGCACAGCATGTCGTAAACCTCTGGCACCTCGCGCGGCACCGTCGCCAGCTCGAACCGCTCGCCATGATGCGCCGCGACCAGATCGAAGCATTTGCGGATGCAGGTCAGCATGCCCAGCGCCAGCACGTCGATCTTGAGGATGCCCAATTCCTCGATGTCGTCCTTGTCCCATTCGATGAACGTCCGCTCGTCCATCGCGCCATTGCCGACCGGCACCGTCTCGATCAGCGGCCGTTCGGTCAGGATGAAGCCGCCGACGTGCTGGGACAAATGCCGCGGCATGCCGATCAGCTCGCGCGCCAGCTTGATCGTCCGGCGCAGATGCGGATCGCTCAGGTCGAGTCCCGCCTCGTCGACCCTTTCCTCGCCGATCTCCTGCTCCATGCTGCCCCAGTGGGTCGACGCGATCGCGCTGGTGACGTCCTCGCTCAGGCCCATCACCTTGCCAACTTCGCGGATTGCCGATCGTGGCCGGTAATGGATCACCGTCGCCGCGATCCCGGCGCGGTCGCGGCCATATTTCGCGTAGATATGCTGGATCACTTCCTCGCGCCGCTCATG
>JBDSMA010000331.1:0-2080 GCA_039916085.1 Sphingomicrobium sp. | reverse complement strand
ATCGCCGGCATCTGCATCGAGGCCGACGATGACATGGAAGCGCGGCGCAAGGATATCGCCGAGGCGATTCAGGCGTGCGACCAGGGCCAGGGCGTGATCATCCTCACCGACTTGTTCGGCGGCACCCCGTCGAACCTCGCCATCAGCCTGATGAAAAGCGAGAATGTCGAGGTCATTGCCGGGGTCAATCTGCCGATGCTGATCCGGCTCGAAGGCGCGCGCAAGGCGATGGGTGTCCGCGCCGCCGTCGCCGCCGCCCGGGAGGCGGGCCGCAAATATATCTCGGTCGCCTCGGAGATCCTTGGCGAGGCCGCCGCTTGAGCGCCTGCTCGCGAACGATCGAAATCACCAACCGCCGCGGGCTGCACGCCCGGGCGAGCGCGAAATTCGTCACCATGGCCGCCGAATTGCCCGCCAGGGTCGAAGTCGAGAAGGACGGCAACCGGGTGTGTGGCACGTCGATCATGGGACTGATGATGCTGGGCGCGGCAATGGGTGACACGATCGTCATCCATTGCGATGGCGAGGGCTGCGACCAGGCGATCGACCGCCTGGCCGCGCTGGTCGAAAGCCGCTTCGGCGAGGATTAGATGTCTCGTCCGGTCACCTCTTTCTCCAACGACACCGTCAAGCTGCTGCGCAGCCTTCGCGACAAGAAGGCTCGGCGCGAGGAAGGATTGTTCCTGGCCGAAGGCCTGCGCATCCTGGCCGAGGCGCGCGACAGCGGGCGATTGCCCGAGATTATCGCTTATTCCAACGCCAGCGCGCTCCATCCGCTGGCCTACGACATCGTCGCCGCGGCCGAGGCGGCGGGGGCCGACGTCATCGCCACCACGCCCGATATCCTGTCGAAAATGTCGGGCAAGGACAATCCGCAGGCGATCCTCGGCGCCTACCGGCAGCCCGACACCAGTCTCACCGCGATCGACCGCTCGGCATCGCCGCTGTGGCTGGTGGCGCAGGCGCTGCGCGACCCGGGCAACATCGGCACCATCCTGCGGACCGGGGATGCCACCGGGGCGGGCGGGCTGATCCTGCTCGACGACAGCGCCGATCCTTATTCGGTCGAAGCAGTGCGGGCGTCGATGGGCGCGGTGTTCACCCAGGCGATCGCCGTGTCGCGGTGGGAAGAGTTCGTGCCGTGGCTGCGGACCGAGCCGGGGCAATTGGCCGGGACCAGCCTCAACACCACCAACGACTATCTGGGCGCCGCCTATGAGCAGCCCTGCTTCGTGCTGATCGGCAATGAGCGCCAAGGGCTACCCGCCGACTATGAGGCGGAGTGCGACCTCCTCGTGAACATGCCGATGCTGGGGCGCGCCGACAGCCTCAACGCGGCGGTGGCGGCGGCGGTCATGGCATTCCACGTCCGCGCCAGCTGGAGGAACCGCTAGGGAGGTTTGAGAGTTTCCGCGACATGAAAACGATCCTCCTCGCGCTTCCGCTCGCTCTCGGTCTTTCCGCCTGCGCCACGCCCTACGGCCAGCCGCCCTACGGCCAGGATCCCTATGGCCAAGCGCCTTATGGCTATCCGCCGGTGCCGGCGCCCTACCCGCAGCCGTATCCCAATCCGTACCCCTATCCACAGCCGGCACCTTACCCCGGCCAGACCTATCCGGGCACCGGGACCAGCTCGTTCGGCTCGCTCGCCCAGACCAACTGGCGGGTGCTGTCGATCAACGGGCGGCCAGTTCCATCGGGCCCGGGTTACTATCTCAACTTCATGCCAGACCGGATCAACGCCAAATTCGGCTGCAACACGCTGGGCGCCGGTTACTCGACCCAGGGCGACTATCTCAATGCCGGGGCGATCATGGCGACGCGCATGGCGTGCGCCGACATGAGCTTCGAGACCGCCGGATCGAACGTCCTGTCGTCGGCGATGCGGGTCAATCTGAGCAACCCGGAGCGCCTGATCCTGACCAATTCGGCCGGGTCTATCGAGGCGGCGCGGGTTCACTAAACCGGCGAATGTTCACAATGTTCACGGTCGTGGGCATGTTCGCGACGTCTTTCGCGGGACGATCCGAACCGTGATGGAAGCGACTCGGCAACTCGCAACAATGTCTTCATGCCAAGC
>JBDSMA010000330.1:0-10367 GCA_039916085.1 Sphingomicrobium sp. | reverse complement strand
AAGGGATCGAGCCGCTCGCGCGATGTGCAGCGATAGACCAGCCGCTCGCCTGGCGACCAGCCGACCGGCCGGCTGCGATGTTGTCGCTTGGCCGGAACGCACCACAAGGCGCGATTGTAGCCAATCCGGCCAATCGCGGCGAGCCGGCCAAATATCTCATGATCCTCAAGGACGAGGTTCCATCGATTGACGCAAAATCCGCCGACCCGGCGCAGCGCGTCGGCGCGGAACATCTGTCCGGCGCCGCCGGTGTGGCACTGAGTTGGCCACACCAAAGCGGCGAACCACCGCCACCACACCGCGAAACTGTTGCTGCCCCGGCGGCTCGCCTGGGGGACGAGAAAGGCGCCGACCGCGACGATCCCTTCCTTCGACAGCATCCGTCCACCACGATCGAGATAATCCGGCGGGTAGAAGGTGTCGGCATCGCACGTGGCGATCAATAACGTCGCGGCGATGGCGATTCCGGCGGCAAGCGCGGCGACCTTGCCGGGACGCCACTCGTTCACCAGCACATGATCGAGGCCAAGCTCGCCGGCGATCGACCTAGCTACCTCGCCGCTTCCGTCGGTCGAACCATTGTCCACAAGTACCAGCTTGAATGGCACGTTCTGCTCGGCCAGGCTGGTCAGCGTTCGCGGCAGCTGAGGCGCCTCATTGAAGAACGGCACCACGCAGGTCCATTCGGGTGGGCGCGGCGCGCAAGAAATTGCATCGTCGCCCAGCTCGTCGTCGAGCAGCGCCGATTGCTTGTCGCAATAGTCAGTAAACTGAAAGTCTGACGGAGGCGCGTTCATCGATCAACTCGCTATCGCGGGCGCGCGTCGCCCTGTGGCATGACGCGACACCCATCGTTCCCCGTTGCCATTGGCCGAACCCCTCAGCCCGACCGGCCCCGACAGAACCAAGTTGTCCTCGGCGGGATGTGCACAGGTCCGCGCTTCCGGTCAAGCCATTGCGAGTGCGCAACCACTTCCCGATCGTCCGGCCGCGGTCGTCGATGGCGAGAATAAGGTAAGTCCGGCTTCGGCTGGGTCAGACCTTCGCAGCCGCTACAGCGCCTCGCCGGCAGCGACGGCGCTGGCCCAGGCCCACTGGAAATTATAGCCGCCGAGCCATCCGGTGACGTCGACCGCCTCGCCGATCACGAACAGTCCCGGGACCTTTCTTGCCGCCATCGTTCGCGAATCCAGCTCGGCGGTGGAAATGCCGCCAACGGTGACTTCGGCCTTGGCGAAGCCCTCGCTGCCGTTGGGGGTGAAGCGCCACGCGCTCAAGGCGGCTGCCGCTTCATCCAAAGCACGGTCGGTGGCGCCACCGATCGCGCCAATGCCCAGCCGTTCGGCCAGTGTCTCCGCCAGCCGCGCCGGCAGTTGTGCCTCAAGCAGTTTCCGGAGCGATCGCCGGGGATCGGCGCGTTTTGCCGCGCAAAGCCAGCCGCGCGACGCATCGGGCAGAAAGTCGACGCTCACCGCCTCGCCGCCGCGCCAATAGCTCGACACCTGCAGGATCGCCGGCCCCGACAGGCCGCGCTGGGTGAACAAAGCCGCCTCGCGGAACGCCGGGCCGCTTTCGGCCCGTGCGACTATTTCGCTCGCCACCCCGGCCAGTTCGCGGAACAGCAATTCCTCCCCGGCCAGCGTCAGCGGCACCAGCGCCGGGCGTGGCTCGATCAGCTTCAGCCCGAACCGCCTGGCCAGGCGATAAGCGAAGTCGCTCGCGCCGAGCTTTGGGATCGACTGCCCGCCGGTGGCGACAACCAGTGCCGGTACGCGCGCCTCGCGCGCGCCACAGGTCACGGTGAAGCCGCTGCCGTCGTGCGCCACTTGGGGCTCATCGCCGAGCCACAGCGTCACCCCGGCCGCGGCGCACTCGCCCCACAGCATGTCGACGATCTGGGTCGCCCGCCCGTCGCAGAACAATTGGCCCAGCGTCTTTTCGTGCCACGCAATGCCGTGGGCCTCGACCAGCGCGAGGAAATCCGTCGGAGTGTAGCGCGCCAGCGCCGACTTCATGAAGTGCTGGTTGGCCGACAGGAAGCGGTCGGGGGCGGTGTGGATATTGGTGAAGTTGCACCGCCCGCCGCCTGAAATGAGGATTTTCTTGCCGACCGCCTCGGCGTGATCGATCAGCAGCACGCGCCGCCCGCGCTGCGCGGCGACGCGCGCCGCCATCAGCCCGGCCGCCCCAGCGCCGAGGATGATCGCATCAAAGCTGTCCACCGCGACGCCCAAGCCGCCCAGGTCGCCGGGGTCAAGCGTCCGGCGCTGCCGATGGCGCGGCTTGACAGGTTGGATTGGCGCCGCGATGCTTGGGTTATGACGTCGAAGATTCTCGTTCGAACCCAAGGCAATTCCCGCGCATGGTGGTGGTCGCCTTCGCTTGTGGCGGCGCGATGGCGCGGCTGGTGACCTACTAACAGGCCCGCCAACCGACCCAATCGAAGCCCGCCCATCCGGCGGGCTTTTTGTTGCCCGCCTTGACCATCAAGGACAATCTTCATGCCAACAGCTCTACGGTTCGCCGAACCGCCCGCCGCCATCGACACCGGTCCGGTACCCAACCCTCTGCCCAAGCTGTTGGCCGGCGAGGATCTGATCAGCGCCGACGCGGAGCATCTGTTCGAGCGGCTGGTCATCGGCAAGCTTGAGCCGGCCGAGATCGCCGGGATGCTGATCGCACTCAGAATGAAAGGCGAGACCGCCGAGGAAATGATCGGCGCCGCCCGCGCCTTGTCGTCCGCCGCGCTGCCGTTCGACCGGCCATCCTATCTGTTCGCCGACTGCTGCGGCACCGGCGGCGACGGGTCGGGGTCGATCAACGTCTCGACCGCGACCGCCTTCGTCGCCGCCGCCTGCGGCTTGCCGATCGCCAAGCATGGCAACCGCTCGGTCAGCTCGCGCTGCGGCTCGGCCGACGTGCTCGAGGAATTGGGCGCCAGGATCGACGCCGAGCCCGACCGCGCGCGGGCAACGCTCGACGCCACCGGGGTCTGCTTCCTGTTCGCCCCCGCATATCACCCCGGCATGAAACACGCCGCGCTGGTCCGCCGGCAATTGTCGGTGCGGACGGTAATGAATCTGCTCGGGCCGTGCGTCAACCCGGCGCGGCCGCCGGTGCAATTGCTCGGTGTCGCCGACCCGAAGATGCTCCGCCGCATCGCCCAGACCCTCGACTCGGTCGGGGTCGAACGGGCGCTGGTCGTCCACGGCTCGGGCCTCGACGAGGTCGCGCTCCACGGCGAGACCCGCGCCATCCGCCTGATCGATGGCGAGATGGACGAGATCACACTCACGCCCGAGGAAGCCGGCCTCGAGCGCGCGCCGTTGAATGT
This sequence comes from Sphingomicrobium sp., assembly GCA_039916085.1. Lineage (GTDB taxonomy): Bacteria > Pseudomonadota > Alphaproteobacteria > Sphingomonadales > Sphingomonadaceae > Sphingomicrobium. Next base: position 7,033 of record JBDSMA010000330.1, on the reverse strand, counting down.
CGTGACTGGCGGCGACGCGGAAGAGAATGCGGCGCGCCTGCGCGGCCTGCTCGACGGCGACGGCAGCGAGGCCGAGCGCGACATCGTCATCCTCAACACCGCCGCTCTGCTGATGACGGCTGGCAAGGCCGCGGACTTACGCGACGGCGCCAGCCTGGCCCGTGACGCACTGCTTGGCGGCAAAGCGGGGACCGTGCTCGACCGCTTCATCGAGGCGAGCAATGACTGACGTCCTCTCCCGGATCGTCACCCGCAAGCGCGTCGAGGTCGCTGAGCGCCTTGGCGGTAAGTCCGTCGCCGCCGAGCCGACCCGCCTCAGCCTCCGCGCCGCGCTTGCCCGCCCCGGCGCGCGGTTCGTCATGGAGGTCAAGCGGGCCTCGCCCTCGGGCCACCGCAGCACGATCAGCGTCGAGCGCGCCGCGACCGCCTACGCGCCGGTCGCCGACGCCATCAGCGTGCTCATCGACGGCCCCGGCTTCGGCGGTTCGCTCGACGATTTGCATACAGTCCGCCAGCTGTTCGCCGGGCCGATCCTGGCCAAGGACTTCATCGTCGACCCGGCCCAGGTCAGCGAGGCCCGCGCCGCCGGCGCCGACGCCATTCTTGTCATGCTCTCGGTCCTCTCCGATCGCGCGGCGGCAACCGTCATGACAGAAGCCGCGCGGCTCGCCATGGACGCCATCGTCGAAGTGCATGACGAGGCCGAGCTCGCCCGCGCCGTCGCGCTTGGCGCGGCCATCATCGGCATCAACAACCGTGACTTGAAGTCGCTCACCACCGACCTCGCGGTGACCGAGCGGCTCGCGCCACTGGTCCCGCCTGATGTGCTGCTCATCTCCGAATCCGGCATATCCGGCCGCGCCGATGTCGAACGGCTCGCCCCCCATGTCGATGCCTTTCTCGTCGGCTCGGCGCTGATGGCCGCGCCCGACATCGACGAAGCGGCGCGCGCGTTGGTCCATGGCCGGGTCAAGCTGTGCGGCCTGACGCGGATCGAGGATGTCGCGCTGGCCGGCCGCTCGGGCGCCAGCCATGCCGGTCTGATCCTGGTCCCCGGCACGCCGCGAGCCGTCACGCTGGGCGACGCCCGCAACCTGACGATGATGGCGAAGGACATGGGCATGAAGACCGTCGGCGTGTTCCGCGATGCGCCGGCGCAGGAAGTGATCCGCGCGGCCGACGCGCTCCGGCTCGACGTTGTCCAGCTCCATGGCAATGAAGATCAAGCGACCGTTGCTGGCTTGCGCGCCCGCCTGCCGCGCAGCGTCGAGTTGTGGGCGTTGTGCGGAGTCGAAACGCGCGTCGCTCCCGGCCGCCCCGGTGCCGACAGAAGCCTGTTCGATACCGTCCGCGGCGGCGACAGTGGCGGCATCGGCGAAGCTTTTGACTGGTCGCTGCTGGCGGGGCGCGACGATCTGCCCGGCGCCATCCTCGCCGGTGGGATCGAACCCGCCAATGCCCGTGCCGCGGCATGCGTTGGCGCGCACGGCCTCGATGTCGGCTCGGGCGTCGAGGCCAGCCCCGGCATCAAGGACCGCATTAAGGTCGAGGCGCTGTTCGCCGCGCTCCGTCCCACCGCGCGCGGGGGCGGCGCATGAGGCTCGATGGTCGCTTCGGTCGCTTCGGCGGCGCCTTCGTCCCCGAAATTCTCATGCCGGCATTGGAGCAGCTTGAGTCGGCGTTCCTCGATGCCGCCGACGACCCGGCTTTCCATGCCGAGCTCGATGGTCTGCTCGCCACTTATGCAGGGCGCCCAACCCCTTTGACCCGCTGCCGCAATCTCGGCGCCGGCAAGGCGCGGATTTACCTCAAGCGCGAAGACCTGCTCCACGGCGGCGCGCACAAGACCAATCAGGTGCTGGCCCAGGCGCTGCTGGCGAAACGCATGGGCAAGACCCGGCTGATCGCCGAGACCGGCGCCGGCCAGCATGGCGTCGCTACCGCGCTCGCGGGGGCGCTGTTCGGCCTCAAAACCCGGATTTACATGGGTTCGGACGACGTCGCCCGCCAGCAATTGAACGTCTTCCGCATGGAGCTGATGGGCGCCGAGGTTATCCCGGTAACCGGTGGCGGGCGGACGCTCAAGGATGCGGTCAACGAGGCGCTGCGTGACTGGACGGCGAGCTTCGCTGACACCCATTATTTGCTCGGCACCGTCGCCGGACCGCACCCCTTCCCGCTGATGGTCCGCGAATATCAGCGGGTCATCGGCGAGGAAGCGCGCGAACAGATTCTTGCGGTCGAGGGCCGCCTGCCGCACGCGGTCATCGCCTGCGTTGGCGGGGGCTCCAACGCGATCGGCGCCTTTACCGACTTCATCCACGACGAAAACGTCGCGCTGATCGGGGTCGAGGCGGCGGGCAAGGGGCTTCACGGGCGCGACCATGGTGCGACCCTGCTACGCGGGCGTCCGGGGATTCTCCACGGCGCCGAGACGCTGGTGCTTCAGGACGAGGATGGGCAGATCGACGATACCTGGTCGGTCTCGGCCGGGCTCGACTATCCCGCGGTCGGCCCCGAACACGCTCATCTTCAAGATATCGGCCGCGCAAGCTATGTCGGGGTCGAGGATGACGAGGCGCTCGATGCGTTCGTCGCTTTGGCGCGAGGCGAAGGCATCGTCGCCGCGTTCGAAAGCGCCCATGCACTGGCCTATGCGCTTAAACTCGCCAAGGATCGCGACGACGATCCGATATTGCTCGTCAACCTGTCGGGCCGGGGCGACAAGGATGTCGCCCAGGCGCAAGATCTGCTGAAAGCCGTCGCATGAGCCGCTATTCGGCCATGTTCGCGCGCTGCGCCGCCGCCAACGAGGGCGCGTTCGGGGCCTTCCTCATGCTCGGCGATCCGTCGCTCGAGCAGAGCGCCGCCGCGCTCGACGCGATGGTCGTCGGCGGGGCCGACATGCTCGAACTTGGCATCCCGTTCAGCGACCCGATCGCCGATGGTCCGGTGATCCAGGCCGCCGCGGCCCGCGCGCTCGCCGCCGGGGTGCGCACCGCCGACTGCTTCGACCTCGTCGCCACCATTCGCCAGCGCCACCGCGACATCCCGATCGGTATCCTGACCTACGCCAACATCGTTGTCGCCCGCGGCCTCGATCGTTTTACGAGGGAGCTTGCCGCGGCCGGTGCCGACAGCCTGCTCATCGCCGACGTGCCGAGTGTGGAAGCGGAGCGCTTCACGCGTGCGTCTGCCGCCGCCGGACTCGACCCGGTAATGATCGCCGCGCCCAATACGCCGCGTGCCGTGCTGGACCGCATTGCGGCGCTGTCTTCAGGCTATACTTATTGTGTCGCTCGGGCCGGGGTCACTGGTGCCGACCGCGACTTGACCCTCGATCATGGCGCGCTGTTCGCCGCGCTGGCCAGTGCCGGCGCGCCGCCACCGGTGCTCGGATTCGGCATCGCTACGCCGGCGCATGTCGCCGAAGCGCTGGCCAGTGGCGCGGCGGGGGTGATTTCAGGGTCGGCGATCGTCCGCCGCATGGCCGAAGGCGCCAGCCCTCAGGCGTTAAGCGAATTCGTATCGGCAATGAAGGCTGCGACTCGCCGCGCTCCTACCACAGCGGGCGCGTCGGGCGGTGCAACCGGCGCTTGATATCATCGCGCATCAGGTCTTTTTTCATTTTCTTTCGGACCAGCGCGGCGCCTTCGCTGCTCATGCATACCAGCCGCACGCCACCCGACGGCAGCGGCTCGATCGCCGATACGCCGATCTTCTCCGCGGCACAGCGCGCGAGCACGGTCGATTCGGCCAGCGCAAGGTTCATGGCCCGGCTCATCGCGCGGCGCCTTGCATCGGAGTTAGGCGAAGGGAGGACATAGGGGGAGCTCCTGCAGGCAAGCGGGAGAAAACTCCACGACCGCAAGCATCTTGCATAAAAAGCGTTGCGACCAGCCACGCATAGCACGATCGGCCGAGGATAAGTAGGGCATGCCGAGAGTCGGCGATCGGTCCGGCGTTCGCCCCACAACCGCCCATTCGCTTGTAATTTCTGACGAAATGGCGCACAAGCGAGGCTGCTACTAGTCGCAAATTGACGGTCTTTGGCGCTTTGCGGCTCCTTATTCCTTCTCTCTCGCCTCTCCTAGCGATGATCGGTCGACTGTCGGCCGGTCCAGAAGGACATTCGAAATGATCACCGGAACCGTAAAATTCTTTAACGCCGACAAGGGCTTTGGCTTCATCCAGCCGGAAGACGGCGGCAGCGACGCGTTCGTTCATATCAGCGCGGTGGAAGCCGCCGGCATGCGCACGCTCGATCGCGACCAGCGCGTCCAGTATGAGCTGAAGGAAGACGGCCGCGGCCGTACCAGCGCGGTCAATCTCCAGGCTGCCTGACCCTTTTGCCTCCTCCGCCATTGTGGCGGGGGAGGCGCTTTCACCGGGGTATCAAGGAGCAGCCATTGTCCACGCTAGAATTTTACGCCGAACGGGCCGCCCAGTGCCGCAACGAAGCCGATGCCGCTGCCCTGCCCAACGTCCGCGACCGCTGCCTCGGCGCTGCCGAAGCGTGGGAAAATATGGCCAGCCGGGCGCGCAAACTCCAAGGGTTCCGCGCTGACCGCGCCGCCGAAAAGGCCGCGCTCGACACCCAGGACTTCCCCGAAACCGCAATGATCGCCTAGGCGAGCAACGCGCCGGTCAGCGTGGCAAGGTCACGCTCGGGCCGCGCGCCGTAATGCTGGATTACCTCGGCCGCGGCAATCGCGCCAAGGCGCAGCGATTTTTCAAGCCCCAGCCCGCGCGCCTCGCCCGCCAGGAAGCCCGCCGCGAACAGATCGCCAGCCCCGGTCGTGTCGACCAGCCGTTCGATCGCCTCGGCCGGAACGTCCGCCCGCTCGCTCCCCGACACCGCCAGCGCCCCGCGCTCGCTGCGGGTTACGACCAGCGTCGCCACCTTGCTCCGGAACGCCGCCACCGCTTGCTCGACGTCATCGGTCCCGGCCAGCTCGCCGATCTCCGCCTCGTTGGCGAACAGGATGTCGATCTTCCCCTCGTCGATCAGGCGCAGGAAGTCGGTGCGGTGGCGGGAGATGCAGAAGCTGTCGGACAAAGTGAAGGCAACCTTCCGCCCCGCGCGGTGGGCCGCCTCGATCGCCGCCTCCATCGCCACCCGCGGTTCGGCCGGGTCCCACAGATAGCCTTCGAGGTACAGAATCGACGCGTCGCGCACCGCGGCCATATCGACCGCCTCGACGGTCAACTTTTGCGCCGCGCCGAGGAAGGTGTTCATCGTCCGCTGCGCATCCGGCGTGACCAGGATCAGGCAACGCGCCGTGGCCCCAACATCGCTTCGCGGCTCGACCAGGAATTCGACACCCTGGGCGCGTATATCGTGGCGATAGATTCGGCCCAGTTCGTCGTCGGCCACCTGGCCGATGAAGCCGGTGCTGATGCCCATCGCGGCCAACCCGGCGGCGGTGTTGCCGGCCGACCCGCCGCTGACTTCGCGGCCGGGGCCCATCGCCGCGTACAGCCGCACCGCCTCATCCTCGTCGATCAGCCGCATCGATCCCTTGTCGAGGCCCTGCCCGGCAAGGAAGTCCTCGCTGGCGTCGGTGATCACATCGACAATGGCATTGCCGATGGCGAGCACGTCGAAGCGGGGGTCGGGCATCGGTTCATCCTGGCTGGTGGAGCGGCGGCCCGCCTAGCCGCGTGGCGCGCGGGCGGCAAGCTTGCCAGCTTGCCCGCCGCCCGCCACACAGGGCCGATGCGCCGCCTCGCCTTTTCCGCTTTGCTGTTCGTCGCCGCCTGCGCGCCAGTGGCCAAGCCGGTCGCGACCGTGCCGGTGCCGGTCGAACCCGTCCGGGTGGAGCGCGGCGACCTCATCGGCCTTACCGCTGGCGAACTCGGCCAGCGCTTTGGCGCCCCCGACCTGCAGGTTCGCGAAGGCGCCGGCCTCAAGCTGCAGTATCGCGCCAAAAACTGCGTCCTCGACGCTTATCTTTACGGCCCCGAAAGCGGGCAGGGCGTCGCCCGCGTGATGCACGTCGATACCCGCGACCGTGAAGGGCGCGACACCGCCCAGACCAATTGCGAAGCGGCCCTCATCGCGGAGCGTTAGGACAGGCGCTCAAGGGCCCAGGTCGCGGCTTCGGCAACCACTGGATCATCGCTCGTCGTGTACCGCTCAACTGGTGCGCGCAAAGTCTTGTCGCCGCTGTTGCCTGCGGCGATCAGGCAGTTGCGGATCAGCCGGGCAACCCCGATGCGCTTGATCGGCGAGCCCGCGAACATGGTGCGGAAGCCTGCATCGTCGAGCGCCAGCAAATCGCCCAGCCGCGGTGCGGCGAGTTCGGCGCGGGGCAAGAAGGCGCGGTTGGCCTCGGCCGCCTCGGCGAAGCGGTTCCACGGGCACACCGCCAGGCAATCGTCGCAGCCATAGATGCGGTTGCCGATCGCATGGCGGTATTCGTGCGGGATCGGCCCGGCATGCTCGATCGTCAAATAGCTGATGCATTTGCGCGCATCGAGCTGGTGCGGCGCGACGATCGCGCCGGTCGGGCAGGCGGCGATGCACCTCGTACAGCTCCCGCAATGGTCGCTGGCCGGGGCGTCGGGCGCAAGCTCCAGTGTGGTGTAAATGATGCCGAGGAACAGCCAGTTGCCATGCTCGCGACTAAGCAGATTGGTGTGCTTGCCCTGCCAGCCGATTCCCGCCGCGGCGCTCAGCGGCTTTTCCATCACCGGCGCCGTGTCGACGAACACCTTCAGGGCGCAGCCCTCGGCGTCGGCCAGCCACCGTCCGAGCGCCTTAAGGGCCTGCTTGACCGTCTTGTGATAGTCGCCGCCCTGGGCATAGACCGAGATCCGCCCGCGCGACCGCGCTTCAGCCAGCGCCAGCGGGTCGCTGGCCGGGGCATAGCTCATCGCCAGTGCAATCAGACTGTTCGCCTCGTCCCACAGCCCGGTCGGGCTCGCCCGCTCGCCGGCCCGGGCTTCCATCCACCCCATCTCGCCATGATGGCCCGCCGCGAGCCATTCGCGCAGCTCGTTGCCGGCATGCGGCGCGGCATCGGCACGC
>JBDSMA010000329.1:0-6383 GCA_039916085.1 Sphingomicrobium sp. | reverse complement strand
GTCTCCCCAGCCAGACGCCCGGGCATTTGGCGGACGTGCTTTTCGCGACAGGCGAACAGGCCGACGTACGGCCCGCCGAACTGCAGCCCGACGCCGATCGACTGGCCCTCGCCGACAACGATGTCGGCGCCCATTTCGCCGGGCGCCTTGATCAGCCCCAGTGCGACCGGCTCGGTGACCATGGCGATCAAAAGCGCGCCGCGCGCATGCGCGGCGTCGGCGATCGGGTTGAGGTCGGCGATTCGGCCGAGAATATCGGGATATTGGACGACGACGCAGCTCGTCTGATCGTCAATGGCGGCGATCAGGCGATCGACGTCGGTCGCGGCGTCGAGTGATGGCGTCGCGGCGTCAATCGTGTCGCCGGTAAACTTTGCCATTGTCGTGCAGACTGAGACATAGTGCGGATGCAGTCCCGAGGATAAAATCGCCTTTGATTTCCGCGTAATACGCCGCGCCATGCCAATCGCTTCCCAGCACGCGGTCGAGCCATCGTACATCGATGCATTGGCGACTTCGCAGCCCAAAAGCCGCGCCACCTGGGTCTGGAATTCAAACAAGACCTGGAGCGTGCCCTGGGCGATTTCGGGCTGGTAGGGGGTGTAGGAAGTAAGAAATTCGCCGCGCTGGATGAGATGATCGACGCTGGCCGGGACATGGTGGCGGTAGGCACCGCAGCCGAGGAAGAACGGCACGTCTCCGGCGACCATATTCTTCCTCGCCATCGCGCCGAGCTGGCGCTCGACCGCCATCTCGCTGGCGTGCATCGGCAGGCCGTAGATCGGGCCGTCGAGCCGGGCTTCGGCCGGCACATCGACGAACAGATCGTCGATCGACCCGGCCCCGAAGGTGGCGAGCATATCCGAGCGATCGGCCTGGCTCAGCGGCAAATAACGCATCAGGCGGGTTTCCTCATCACAAAGCGGAGGCGGACATAGTCAGCACTGGCCGAGCCGACACGGTCGGCGACGGCGTCGGCGATTGCGTTACGCTCGTCCGCGGGCACCCCGGCGCGGTCCAGCCAGCCGGCGCGGAAAGTCGTGACCCAGGCCGCGACCCCGTGGTCCAGCCGGGTCGGACGCTCGATCAGCCGGGCGTCGACGTCCCTGAACCCCGCGACCTCGTAAATTTCGACGAATTCCTCGACCGAAGGATACCAGTTGGCGGCAAAGGTCGGCGGGCCGAAGCCGCGCGCGACCAATTCCAGGTCTAGCGCCTCGCGCAAACTAGCGAGATTGCCCTCCCCGCCCATTTCGCCGGCGAACCGCCCGCCGGCCTTGAGCGCGAACCAGATTGCGCGCGCCGCCCGTTGCTTGTCGAGGACCCAGTGCAAGGTCGCGTTGGAGAAAACGGCGTCGAACGCTTCGCTGAACCGCAAGTCGGCCGCGTCCATCAGCCGGGCGTCGAGGCCCTTGGCCCGGGCAGCGCCGATCATGCTGAGATTATTGTCGATGCCGACGACGTCCGCCCCGGCTTCCTTGATTTTCAGCGTCAGCACCCCGTCACCGCAGCCAATGTCGAGGATATGCTCGCCTGGCTGGGGGTCGAGCAAGTCAAGCGCGGCCGCGCCCAAGGCCGGCACGAACCCGCCAACGCGGGCGTAATCAGCCGCATCCCACTGGCTGGTCGAGGCGGGATGTTCGTTCAAAGCGATGCGACCCACTCGCGGTAGGTGGTTTCGTCCATCAGCCCTTCGAGTTGCGCGATATCCGCCAACTTCAGCTTGAAGAACCAGCCCTCGCCCTCCGGGTCGCGATTGATCAGCGCGGGGTCGTCCGCCAGCGCGGCATTAGCTTCGGTCACCTCTCCGTCGGCCGGGGCATAGACGTCGCTCGCCGCCTTGACCGATTCGACCACCGCCGCTTCGTCGCCTTTGGCCAGCACCTTGCCGGCAGCCGGCACTTCGGCGAACACGATGTCGCCGAGCGCTTCCTGAGCGTGACTGGAAATGCCGACCGTAGCGCTGTCGCCGTCAGCGCGTAGCCATTCATGTTCGCGGGTGAAGTAAAGGGTCATGTCAGGCTCCCTGCGGTTTGCGGTGATAGCGATGGGGGACGAACGGCAGCGGCGCGACCGCCGCGTTGAACAGTTTTCCGCGCTGTTCGAGTTTTAGCTGGGTGCCCGGCTCGGCCAGCGCGGTCGCAACGTAGCCCATGGCGATCGGCCGTCCGAGCGTCGGCGAATGGCCGCCGCTGGTGACCCGGCCGATTTCATTGGCTTCGCGGTCGAGGATCAAGGCGCCTTCGCGCACCGGCTGGCGCCCTTCGACCATCAGTCCAACGCGCTTTTGCGCCGGGCCGCTGTCCAATTCGCCCAAGATGCGCTCAGCACCGGGGAAGCCACCGTCGGCCCGCCGGCGTTTGCCGATGGCGAAGCCGATGTCAGCCATCACCGGCGTCGTCGCGGTGTCGAGATCGTGGCCGTAGAGCGGCAATCCGGCCTCGAGCCGCAGCGAGTCGCGCGCGCCGAGCCCGACCGGCTTGGCCCGTTCGTCGGCCAGGATCGCGTCGGCGACCGCCGCGACCGACGCTGCCGCGACCGAAATCTCAAACCCGTCTTCGCCGGTGTAGCCCGAGCGGCTGATCCATGCCGGCGTCCCGGCGATGCGAAAGCCGCCACCCTGCATGAACGACAAGTCGGCCACGCCGGGGGCCAGCGCCTCGATCACTGTCTCTGCTTCCGGCCCCTGGAGGGCGAGCAATGCCTGCTCCTTCATATGCTCCATGACGATCTCTCGCGGCAGGCGGGTTTCGAACCAGGCGATGTCGGCGGCCTTGGTCGCACCGTTGACCACGAGATAGAAATGGTCGTCGCGTCGAGTCGCCATCAGATCGTCGATGATCCCGCCTTTTTCATCCAGCAGCATCGAATAGCGCAGCCGCCCATCCTTCAGGCCAAACAGGTCGCCGGGAAGGAGCTTTTCGAGTGCGAAATCGACGCGGCTGCCATGAAAGGTCAGCTGGCCCATATGGCTTACATCGAACAATCCGGCATGTTCGCGTGTCCACAGATGCTCGGCCATGATCCCGCCGGTATAGTGGACCGGCATGGAATAGCCGGCGAACGACACCATCCGCGCTCCATGCCGACGGTGCCAGGCATCAAGCGCGAGGGTCGGGATGTCGGAAGTGTCGGTCTCTGCCATTGGTCTCTCCCAGAATCGGTTCGACTGGACTGCCCTATGCGAGCGACCCGACGAACCCCCTTCTGTCACTGAGACCTGAGAGCTTTCCCACCGGCCCGAGACCAGCAGTTACCCCTTCGGTGGCCGCCGCCGGAGCAGAGGCACTTTCCAGACTGTCCAGGCCCGCGCGGTCCTTCTGCCTGAGAGATTCCGGGGGCGGTTGCTCCTTCGGCGCCCCTTGCCGCAAGCGGCTCGGAGACTCTCCCGCGCGTCCTTCCGACCCCGCCCGAAAGTGGTGCCGATGACCCGCCAAGCCTTGGCGGCGTGCGCGGGCGGAGTCAACGCTGCCTAACGCGTCGCGTTGTAGCGCAATTGGTCCTGGGTGAGTTGGAAGCCGATCAGCTGCTCGAAGGTCGCCCGGGCTACGGCGGCGCGAACGGTTGGATCGGTCATCGGGTCGATGGCGGCGTCGACTTCACCCGCCTTGCGCGGCCGCGTCAGCCTGTCGCGAACATCCTCGGGCAGGCTGGTCGCGGCCCGCGACACGCGGATCGTAGCCTCGCTGGAGGTCGAAGCGCGCTGGCTCCCGGCGGCGAAATTGAGGGCGACAGTGCCGAGCCGCTTGGCGACAACCCGGTCCCCGCCCTGCATCGCGACATCGAAATATTGCAGCGTGACGGTGCGGGGGGCAGCGACATCGCGGCGCGTGGCGAAGACGTCGAACCTGGCGGTCGAGATCAGTTCGCTGGCGGATTGGGTGCACGTCGCGCGGACGTTGGTAATGGTCGCGACGACGTCAATGGCCGAAGCATCAGTGCTTCCGGCCGGGTTGAACAAGGTGATGTCGCCGGTCGCCGCCGGGATCCCGACCTGCGGGCAGGTATTGCGCGTAATGTACACGCCACCGTCGATCACTTCTCCTTTGTGGCAGGCAGTGGTGACGAGGACGAGGCTGGCAAAAAAGAAGCTGCGGACTTTCACGAAGGATTTTCCCTTCCAACGGCGCCAGTCGGCGCGGGGCGGTGATTGGCCGCCTTCCATAGGAAGCGCCTTGGCTGGCTGCAAGCAATCGCTTACATCGCCGGCATGTCCGACCCGCGGCCCCCCCTTGAATTGCTGATTGCCGCGCCGCGCGGCTTCTGCGCCGGCGTCGACCGGGCAATCAAGATCGTTGAGCTGGCGATCGAACGGCATGGACCGCCGGTCTACGTCCGCCACGAAATCGTCCACAACCGCTTCGTCGTCGACCGGTTGCGCGGCCTCGGCGCGGTATTCGTCGAGGAACTGGACGAAGTGCCCGATGGCCGGCCAGTGGTGTTTTCGGCCCACGGCGTGCCCAAGCTGGTGCCTGCAGCTGCCGAGGCGCGGGGGCTCGACTATGTCGACGCAACCTGCCCGCTGGTCAGCAAGGTGCACCGGCAGGCGCAGCGAATGATTGAGGCCGGCCGCCACATCTTGTTCATCGGCCACGACGGCCATCCGGAAGTGATCGGCACGTTCGGCCAGGTGCCCGCGGGCGCGATCACGCTGGTTGAAACGGTTGCCGACGCCGAAGCGGTGGCAGTCGAGGATTCGGACAAGCTGGCGTTCCTGACCCAGACGACCCTGTCGGTCGATGACACGGCTGCGGTCATCGCGGTCCTGATCCGGCGCTTCCCGGCGATCCGCGCGCCCAAGGGCGAGGACATTTGTTACGCCACCACCAACCGCCAGGCGGCGGTCAAGGCGATTGCCCCTCGCTGCGACCGAATGCTGGTAATCGGCGCGCCGAACAGCAGCAACTCGCTGCGCCTGGTCGAGGCGGCGCAGCGGCTCGGCGTTTCCGCCCGGCTGATCCAGCGCGCCAGCGACATCGACTGGGACTGGCTCGGCACCCCGGAAACGGTCGGCCTGACCGCCGGTGCCTCGGCCCCAGAAATCCTCGTTCGCGAAGTCGCCGATATGCTGGCCGAGCGATTCGCTGTGCGCGAGCAGGAAGCCGAACATGTCGTCGAGGACATGGTCTTCAAATTGCCGCAAAAACTCGTCGCCTGAATCAATGGCGGAGCTTCCCGAGGTCGAGATTTTTACCGACGGCGCGTGCAAGGGCAATCCCGGCCCCGGCGGGTGGGGCGCGGTGCTGCGCTTCGGCGCGCGCGAGCAGGAGTTGTCGGGCGGCGAGCCGCTGACGACCAACAACCGGATGGAAATGATGGCGGCAATTCGCGCCCTCAACGCACTCAACAAACCGTGCCGGGTAAGCTTGACGACCGACAGCAATTACGTCCGGGACGGGATCACCAAGTGGATCAACGGCTGGCGCCGCAACGGCTGGAAGACGGCGGACAGGAAGCCGGTCAAGAACGCCGACCTGTGGCTAGCATTGCTTGAGGCGACCGCGGCCCACCGGGTCGAATGGCATTGGGTCAGGGGCCACGACGGTCACCCCGAAAACGACCGCGCCGATGCCCTCGCCAGCGCCGCCGCCGAAGCTCAGCGCGGCCGCTAGCCGGAGCCGCGCGGGCGGAAGTCGGCGGCGTCGATGCCGGCCAGTTCTGCGGGAAGGGATTGCCCGAGGATCAGCGAAGCACATAGCAACGATGCCGCCGGCGCGGTCTGGATGCCCATACCGCCCTGCCCCACGCACCAGAAGAAGCCCGGCTCGTCCGGGTCGAAACCAAAGCGCATCGCCCGGTCCGCGGCGAAGGTTCGCAACCCGGCCCACTTGCGCTCGACCGCTTCGACCGGCCAGTCGACCGCTCGTTCGAATCGATCGATGGCCATCGCCACGTCGCGCTCCTCGGGTGCGGCATCGCACGGCTCGACGATCGTCTCGTCGAGCGGGCTGACCCACACGCTGCGCTCGCCCTCGCCCTTGAAATAGAAGCTCTGGTGGAGGTCGGTGACCAGCGGCAGGTCGCGTAGGCCGCCACGAGAAACTCGCAGCTGGACCACGGTCCGCCGTTTCGGTTGCAGTCCGAGGGGTTCAATGCCCGCCCGCCTCGCCACTTCATCGGCCCAGGCGCCAGCGGCGTTGACCAGGAGCCTGGCCTCGATCGTCCCGCCGGCGGTCTCGACCTGCCACCCCGCGGCCGAGCGGCGGGCACCACGTAGCGCCGAATCGGTCCGCACTTCCCCTCCGCTGCGCCGGATCGCGGCCAGGCAAGCGGCGTGAAAGGCCGCGACGTCGATGTCGGAGCAGCTCGATTCGAACCACGCCCCGGTCCATTGCGAGCGAAGCCCGGGGACGGCGCGCAGCAGCGTTTCGCGATCCCAATAG
>JBDSMA010000328.1:0-1768 GCA_039916085.1 Sphingomicrobium sp. | reverse complement strand
ACCGACTTGCCCAGCATGTCGGTCCCCGCGACATACGCGTACATCGATTTCAGCTTCTGCGTGTCATAGGCGGTGAGGCCAGCAAACAGCAGCACGCCGATGGCGCTGATAGCGAAGGCCATTGCGGTCGATTGCATGAACATGTTGATCAGCATCGCCACCAGCAGCCCGACCACGCCCATGATGAGGAAGGTGCCGATGCCCGACAAATCCTTCTTGGTCGTATAGCCGAACAGGCTGAGCCCGAGGAAGCCGGCGGTGACCGCGAAGAAGGTCTGGGCGATCGACGTGCCGGTATAGACCAGGAAGATGGACGACATCGACAGGCCCATCGCCACCGCGAAGCCCCAGAACAAGGCCTGGACGGTCGACGTCTTCATCCGGTTGACGCCGAAGCTCATCGCGAACACGAAGCCCAATGGGGCGAAGATGACCAACCAGCGCAGCGGACTTGTCAGCACCTGAGCGGCCATTCCGCTCGATGCGAACAGCATCGCGACGATGCCGGTCAGCAGCACGCCCGACGCCATGTAATTGTAGATGCTCAGCATGTAGGACCGAAGGCCCGCATCGCGGGCAACCTGCGGCACGCCGACGGCTATCGCCGGGTCCGCACTCCTCGTGCGCGGGTCGAACTGGTTCTGCATTTCGTCTCCTTTGCGCGGGCAACAGGCCCTCACCGTCCATATATATCGGTGTTCGCGGGCGCGGGTTCAAGCAAAACCGGTCGCCACCCGTCTCTTCACGGGATAGCCTTGGCCAATGCATCGATTGTTTGTCGCGCTTCGACCCCCGGCCGCCGTGCGCGCGGCGTGCCTCGCGGCGATGGAAGACGGGCCGCCAGGCTGGGCGTGGCAGGACGAGGAGCAACTCCACGTCACCCTGCGCTTCATCGGCGCGGTAGAGCGGCCACTGGCCGAAGACGTAGCCTCGGCGCTCGCCTCGATAAGGGCGCCGGCAATGGAGCTGGCGCTGGCCGGGGCGGGGTGGTTCGACCAAGGGTCAAGGGGCGCCTTGTTCGCTCGTGTCGGCCCCGTCGCGCCACTCGCCGCGCTCCACGCCAAAGTCGATCGAATGCTCGTGACGTTGGGCCTCCAACCCGAACGCCGCGCCTACCTTCCGCACATTACGCTCGCCCGGCGGCGGCGCGATGCGGCTGATCCGGCACATTGGCTGGAAAGCAATGCCGGCCTCGAATGCGCGGGCGGGCTGATTGACAGGCTGATCCTGTTCGAAAGTCATCTTGGTCGCCACGGGCCAAGCTATGAGGCGGTCGCCACCTACCCACTCGGCGGCGCTTGATCGAGGGCCGGGAAAACCCATCTAGGGCCAGGCGCTCACGTGTTGCGAGCCCCTTGCCGTGCGCGAACAAATATGGAACAAAAGACCGATCATGCTGACTCACATTCAGAAGCGTCGGTGTTCCGGATGCTGACCCATATGCAAATGCGTCGGTGTTCCGGATGCTGACCCACATCAGCGTCCGCGGGGCGCGCGAGCATAATCTGAAGGGCGTGTCGGTCGACATCCCGCGCGAGAGCCTGACGGTGATCACCGGCCTGTCGGGATCGGGCAAGTCGAGTCTGGCGTTCGACACCATTTATGCGGAAGGGCAGCGGCGCTACGTCGAGTCGCTCAGCGCTTATGCCCGTCAGTTCCTCGAGATGATGCAGAAGCCCGATGTCGAGCATATCGACGGCCTCTCGCCGGCCATCTCGATCGAACAGAAGACGACCAGCCGCAACCCGCGCTCGACCGTCGCCACCGT
>JBDSMA010000327.1:0-10264 GCA_039916085.1 Sphingomicrobium sp. | reverse complement strand
GCGGCGGATCGGGTGGACGCTCGGGCGATGTGACCCTCCGGATCAACGACCAGATCCTCACGCCCAGCCAGCTGCTGGTCGCTGCGCTGACCACGGGCGATCGCTCGGGCGGGGTCATCGCCCAGTCGCTTGGCGGCGGCGGCGGCAATGGCGGTTTCAACGTCACCGGCGGGATCAACCTTGCCGGAACCGGTACAGGCGGCGCCAATATCGGCGTCGGCGGGATGGGCGGCAATGGGGGCATTGCCGGCAATACCTTGGCGGATATCACCGGCGGTATTGCCACCACGGGTGAATTTTCCAATGCACTGGTCGTCCAGTCGGTCGGCGGTGGCGGCGGCAACGGTGGCTTCAACGTCAGCGGCACGCTGTCAATCTCCAAGAACGCCGGGGCGCTCAGTGTCGGCATTGGCGGTTTTGGCGGCGACGGCGGGGCCGCCGGGACGGCGCGGCTCGACCTCAACCAGCGCACGACCGATGCCGGCAACACGCTGGCGGCAGTATCGACGATCAACGATGATTCGAGCGGAATCATCGTCCAGTCGCTTGGCGGCGGCGGCGGCAATGGCGGCTTCAATGTCGCCGGCAGCATGAGCTTCGCACGCGGCGGGGCAGGCAATCTCGGGGTCGGGGTCGGCGGGTTCGGCGGCGGCGGAGGCGATGCGGCCATTGCCACCGCCAACGTCCGCGGCGACATCGTCACCGGCGGCGATCGGTCCGGCGGTCTGCTGGTACAGTCGCTTGGCGGCGGTGGCGGCAACGGCGGCTTCAACGTCACCGGCGGGATAGCCGGATCGAAGGGCGGCAATGGCAACATCGGAATCGGCATCGGCGGCTTCGGCGGCGACGGCGGCGACGGCAAAGCCGTGTTCGCAACCATCCAGAGCGATATCCAGACCGACGGCGACGGCAGCTATGGCGCCAACTTCCAATCGCTTGGCGGCGGCGGCGGCAACGGCGGCTTCAACGTCACCGGCGGCATCAGCGCCTCGTTTGGAACCACCGCCAGTGGTAACTTCGGGCTTGGCATCGGCGGCTTCGGTGGCGGCGGCGGCGGGGGCGATGCGGTCACCGCATCGCTGACCGGCAACGTCGTGACCAGCGGCGCCAACAGTCACGGCATCCTGATCCAGTCGGCCGGCGGCGGTGGCGGCAGCGGCGGGTTCAACGTCACCGGCAATATTTCCGTCAGCAAGGGTGCCAACGGCTCTGTCGGCATCGGCATCGGCGGTTTCGGCGGCGACGGCGGCAGCGGCGGCATCGTCAACGCCACGCTTAACGGCAACGTCAGCACCAACGGGATCAAATCCTATGGCGCGCTGCTGCAGAGCGTTGGCGGCGCCGGCGGTGCCGGCGGCCTCGACGTCAGCGGCAATCTGAGCATCGCGGTGAGCAGCGGTACGTCGGTCGCGGCGTCGCTCGGCATCGGCGGCTTCGGTGGCGCGGGCGGCGACGGCAAGGCCGTCACCGGCAGCGTCACCGGCCAATATGTCACCTTGCAGGACAGTTCGGCGGGCGCCATTGCCCAGTCCGTCGGTGGCGGCGGCGGCCAGGGCGGAATCAACGTTTCGGGCGCGATCGCGATTTCGCCGGGCGAGGCCGGCACCGGGTCGATCGGCATCGGCGGCTTCGGTGGCGGCGGAGGCAATGGCGGGATCGTCACCTTCACCCGGCTTGGCGATACTTCGACCAGCGGCGCCAACAGCGACGGCGTTGTCGCGCAGAGCGTCGGCGGCGGCGGCGGTGCTGGCGGGATCAATGTCAGCGGCGGGATCGCTGCAGCCAAGGGCACCACGGCGGCGCTCGGATTCGGCCTCGGCGGTTTCGGCGGCGGCGGCGGTTACGGCGAAGCGGTCACCGCCTATGTGGACGGCAATGTCCACGCGACCGGTATCGCCAGCGACACAATTTATCCATCCGTTATTGTCGGGCAAATCCTCGGCTTCGGCGGCGACCTCGTCCAAGAGCATCGCGAGCGTCTTGGCGGTTCCAACGGCGTCCTCGTCCAGTCGGTCGGCGGCGGCGGCGGATCCGGCGGCCTCAACGTCACTGGCGAGATCGCGTTCACCAAATCGGCAGACGATTCCGGTCGGGCGGCCTCGATCGGCGTTGGCGGCTTCGGCGGTAGCGGCGGCGACGCCGGCAGCGCCACGCTCTATCTCGGAACCCTCGGTCATTACGAGATTGTCGCCAACGGCGACGGCAAGGATGCCGTGGCGGTTCAATCGATCGGCGGCGGCGGCGGCCAGGGCGGAGTCAACGTCTCGGGCGCGATCAGCACCGAGGGCCAATTGGTTGTCGGGGTCGGCGGATTCGGCGGCGACGGCGGCATCAGCCGCGCGGTCTACGCGTCGGTCAATGCGGATTTGTGGGCGGCGGGCAACAACAGCGTCGGCCTGCTCGCGCAATCGGTCGGCGGCGGTGGCGGCCAGGGTGGCCTCAACGTCAGCGCCGGCATTGTCCTGTCGAGCGGAACCAAGGATCCCTCGGTGGTATTCGGCCTCGGCGGATTCGGCGGCGTCGGCAACCATGCCGACCGGGTCGACGCCATCCAGCTCGGCCAGGTGATCGTTGAAGGCGCCAATGCCACCGGCGTGCTGATCCAGTCGGTCGGCGGCGGCGGCGGCGCGGGCGCGCTCAACGTCTCGACCTCCCTGTCGCGCGCGACCGGTGACGGCAAGCTGGACGGCATCGCCTTGGCCGCCGGTGTTGGCGGAACGGGCGGCCTTGGCGCGGATGCCGGCAATGTAACGCTCGACAGCAATGGGCTGATTCTGATGAATTCGGTCGTCACCGTGACCGGCGGAGTGACCAGCCTAGCGGCGGCCGACTATGCCCTCAACGCGCCGGGCATCCTGGTGCAGTCAGTCGGCGGCGGCGGTGGCAGCGGCGGCATCAATGTCAGCGCGGCGGTCGCGCCCAAGGGCGCGCCAATGTCGGTCGCCGTGGGCGGATCCGGCGGGGCCGGCGGCGACGCGGGGACGGTATCCGTCGTTCGCGGCTACACCATGGTGGGCGGCGTCGAAACCAAGACCGGATCGCTGATCAACACCTTTGGCGACGGATCGGCGGGCCTCATCGCTCAGTCGATCGGCGGCGGCGGCGGCAATGCCGGCTTCAACCTGGGTTTGGCGATCAACAAGGTCCCCGAAGACAAGAGCAAGATCGCGGCCAATTTCGCGATTGGCGGCGATGGCGGCGACGCGGGCGAAGGCAAGGCGGTCGACGTGCGCCACAATGGCGACATCGCAACCCACGGGGCGGGCAGCGACGGCATTCTGGCCCAGTCGATCACCAAGGGTGGCGGCAATGGCAATTATAATATCGGCGGCGGCTACACCGGCAATTCCTCCTCTCTGGTGTTCAAGCTGGGCGGCACCGGCGGCAACGGCGGCCGGGCCGGCGACGTAACCGTCACGCATGAAGGAATCATCGAAACCGACGGCAACAATTCCGCCGGCATTCGTGGCCAGTCGATCGGCAAGGGCGGCGGCAATTCGTCGACCGAGCTCGGCAGCAATTATGGCTCGAGCAATACGCTCAACGTGCAAATCGGCGCGACCGGCGGCGCGGGTGGCATTGCCGGCAACGTCACCATCGGCGCCGCAGGCTTCATTACCACCCATCAGGGCAACAGCGACGGCATCGCCGCCCAGTCGATCGGCGGCGGCGGATCGAGCGGATCGATCGTCGTCCAGGGACAAGTGTCGAGCGGCCAGGGCAAGGACAAGAAAGCGAACAGCGTCGGTGTCGCCCTCGGCCTGGAGGGCGGCGAAGGCGGCGTGGCCGGCATGGTCGATGTCTCCAGCAGCGCGCAAATCCGCACTCTGGGCGACATGTCGCGCGGCATCTTTGCCCAGTCGCTCGGTGGCGACGGCGGCACCGGCGGGTCGGCCACCGGGACCATCGTCGGCGCGGCGAATGGCGCCTCGCTGGCGATCGGCGGCGGCGGCGGCAGCGGAGCCATCGCCAATCGCGTCCACGTCGATCAAAGTGGGCTCATCATCACCACGGGCTCGCAGTCCGACGGGATTCTCGCCCAGTCTGTCGGCGGCGGCGGCGGAGCCGGCGGGATGGCGTCATCCTACGTCATCCAGAAGCAGGCCGGCACAGATGGCGAGTCGACCAACACGGTCAGCGTGGCGGTCGGCGGCGGCGGCGGCAGTGCCGGGACCGGCGGCAATGTGGATGTCCTCAACAGCGGGACGATCGCCACTACCGGCGACTTTGGCTACGGCATTCGCGCCCAGTCAATCGGCGGCGGCGGCGGCGTCGGCGGCGCGGTCCTATCGCAGCTCATGCAGGGCAAGAGCGCCAGCAACGAAATGTCGGTATTGGTCGGCGGCGCCGGCGGCGACGGCAATACCGCCGGAAGCGTCGATGTCACCAACCATGGACTGATCTACACCACCGGCAACAATGCTGCGGGGATCAGCGCCAATTCGATCGGCGGCGGCGGCGGCGACGCCGGTGTTATCTTGAGCCTCCAGCTCAGCCTGTTGTCCGAAGGCGAGACGCATCGGCTCGACTTGGCCATTGGCGGAAACGGCGGCACCGGCGGCACCGGCGGCGAGGTCACGGTCACCAACGCATCGACCGGCGGCGTCAATAGCGGCACCATCGTCACCACCGGCAAGGACAGTTACGGAATTCTTGCCCAGTCGATCGGCGGCGGCGGCGGCAACAGTTCGTCGATCGTCACGATCAGCGCCAGCCGCGGCAACAAGGAAAGCTCATCGCTGGGTATCAATTTCGGCGCGAAGGGCGGCGACGGCAACACTGGCGGAACCGTCAATGTCACCAACGGCTCGCTGATCCAGACCGGCGGCGACGGGGCGCACGGCGTGCTTGCCCAATCGGTCGGTGGCGGCGGCGGTAATGGCGGCCTGGTGCTGGCCGGAAGCCTGATCCTTTCGGCGCCGACAAGCAGTCCGCTGATTTCGCTAGGCGGCGTTGGCGGCAATGGCGGCGATGGCGGCAACGTATTCGTCACCAACAGTGGACAGATATTGACGACCGGCGCCAAGGCCAACGGTATCCTCGCCCAGTCGATCGGCGGGGGAGGCGGCAATTCGTCGATGGGCTTCTCTGCGACCGGGGAACCGGGTTCGCTGATCCTCGGCAATGCCATCTCGGCGCTCATGGGCGCGTTCGGCGGCGGCAGCGGCGGAACCGGCGGCAATGTGACCGTCGTCCACACCGGCGACATCACCGTGACCGGTAACGGATCGCAGGCGATCGTCGCCCAGTCGATCAACGGCGGTGGCGGCTCGCTCGATCTCAACTTCGACGGCATCTCTTCCTTGCCCGGCTTCGCTTATGGCGGATCGACCGCCAACGGTGGCCACGTCGATCCGCTGATGGTCATCAACGCCGGCGGCGACGGCAGCAATGGCATGAATGCCGGCAAGGTCAGCGTGACCTCTAACGGAA
This sequence comes from Sphingomicrobium sp., assembly GCA_039916085.1. GTDB lineage: Bacteria > Pseudomonadota > Alphaproteobacteria > Sphingomonadales > Sphingomonadaceae > Sphingomicrobium. Next base: position 4,831 of record JBDSMA010000327.1, on the reverse strand, counting down.
CGATTGGCGTTGGCGGCAAGAATGCCGTCGCGATCAGCCTTCAGGCGATCGGCGGCGGCGGCGGCACCATCAATCTCCACGGGCTGGTGGTTCAGCGCCCGCAGGACATCGAGCCGGGCAGCGGCCAGCAGGCGGTACGGGTCGCGGCGACGCTGGGCGGGAAGAATGGCGCCGACAATGACGGCGGCGATATCGACGGCATCCAGACCGGTTCGATCACCACCTTCAACGACAGCACGGCCGGACTTGAGCTGCAGTCGATTGGCGGCGGTGGCGGCAAGGTTTTCGTCGACATGGAAAGCGCGGATCTCGGGCTGCTCGACGGCGCCGCGATCTCGCTCGGCGCGACCGGCGAGATCGGCTCGCAGGGCGGCGCGATCGATCGCCAGCAGAGCGGCCTGATCCAGACGTTCGGCAACTTCGCGCCCGGCGCGGTAATCCAGAGCATCGGCGGCGGCGGCGGCATCGCCAACGTCAGCTTCGCGCAAATTCAGCCGGCGCTAGTGACTCCGGCCGGTGGCGGCGTGCAGCACCTGGCAGTCGTGTCCAGCCAGTCGGCCGGCGGCCTTACCAACCTTTCGCTGGGGTCGTCTGGCGGCAGTGGGAATAATGGCGGGGCGATCATGCAATCGCTCAGCGGGGGCGCGATGACCTTGGGCAACCACTCGCCCGCGTTGCTGCTCCAGTCGATCGGCGCCGGTGGCGGCTTCGCCAGCATTGCCGGCGACCCGGCCCCGACGATCTCGCTTGGCGGCGTCAACGGCGCGCAGGGCGCGGGCGGTGCCGTGACGTTGCTCAACAACGGGCTGATCGCCACCGCCGGCATCGGCTCGCACGGCGTCATCCTGCAGTCGATCGGCGGCGGCGGCGGCGCGGTGTTCGGTGATTTCAGCACCGCCAATCTCACGCTGAACAGCGCAAACGGCGGCAATGGCGGCATCATCACCTTCTCGCAGGACGGGGACATTGCCGCCATTGGCGACCAGGCAACCGCCCTCATTGCGCAAAGCCTCGGCGGCGGCGGCGGCTTTGTCGACGGAGTCTTTGCGGGCACCGCCGGGGGGGTCGGGCGCGGCGGCGCTATCGGGCTTGATATCAATGGCGGGATCATCGCTTACGGTCTGAATTCGACCGCGGTGATGGCACAAAGCCTTGGTAGCCTGGGCGCAAGCAACATCATCATCGGTGCGACCGGCGACGTGCGCGGCGGCAGCGGGACCGGTCGCGGTATCGCGCTCGACGGCGGCCTCAACAACGTCGTTACCGTCGATGCCAGCCTGTCGGCGGTGTCCGGCCTGGCCATCACCGGTACGTCGGGCAACGACCGGCTCGAAAACAACGGGTTCACTGTTGGCAATGCGCTGCTCGGTGGTGGCGATAACGTCATTCATACCGCCCTTGGCGCGACCTTCATGACGATCGACACGCTCGATCTTCGCGACGGCGTGAGCAGCAGCGGACTGTTCAACGTCGACGGCAATCTGTTGATGGGCTTGTCAGCCAGCCGCTATCCGATCGATCTGCTGGCCGGCGACACCTTTGCCATCCCGGCATCGGCCAATCCGCAGACCGACATATTCTATGGCACGCGGGTCATCAGCCAGGTCGCGCTCGACGGCAATTTCGTCCAGAGCGCCACTGGCCATTCCAACTTCGACGTCGCTTTCGGTCCCTATGCCTCGGACCGCTTCAACGTCACCGGCGACGCAATCGTCGACGGACGCATGACGACGACCCTGATGTGGCTTGAGAACAACCACCCGCTGACGCTGTTTGCGACGGACGGCATAGGCATCGACCTTGGCATGAAGGTCGATGACACGCTGGCGATCAACTATCGCCTCCTCGCCAGCGACATCGGCATACAGCTCGCCTTCAACAGCAATTTCGGCCAGCCTTTCCTGACCGAAAACGAGCAGGCCCTCGGTGGCTCGCTCGACTCGGCGGTCAAGGTTGGCGGCGCGGCCGGGATCGGACGTCTGCTGGCGCTACTCGGCAACCTCACGACCGGGCAGGAGCAGCTTTACTCGGACATCATGGCGGAACTTGATCCCGAACTGTTCGGCGCGCCGATGCTTGGCCAATTCGACGCGGCTCGCGATTTTGGCAACGGGCTGTTCGGCTGCAACGCCCTCGCCCGCAAGGCCGGCACGACGTGCGTCTGGACCTCGGCCGAAAAGAGCCGCATCGACCGCGACAGCGATCGCGGCGACATGACCTATCGCGAACATGGCACTGGCCGACTCCGCATCGGCGCCGAAGTCCCCGCCGGCAACGGCTGGAGCTTCGGCGGCTCGCTCGGCTATGACGATATCTCCGACATGCGCTTCAACACCGACCGCGCGACCGGCTCGGGCAGCGCTATCCACGGCGGCATCGGCATCCGCAAGGACATCGACAGCGCTGGCCGCGCGACGGCTTCGCTCAAGCTGAGCGGGGGCATACAGTGGAACGACATGAGCCGCCGCCAGTCGGTGTTTGTCGATGGCATCGGCCATGCCAATTACAAGAGCAGCTATTACGGGGTCAGCACCAACGTCGGCTACACCTTTGACATGGGCAATCTGTTCGCCCGTCCGGAGCTGGACGCGTCGCTCTTCAACATCGGCCTCCACGGGTTCGAGGAGACCGGGCTCGGCGGGCTCGGCATCCAGGGCGTGGCGCATCGCAACTGGATTTCGACGGCCAGCCCGAAGCTGACGCTGGGTGCGCTGATCGGAAAGGGTGCACGCTTCTCGGTTACCGGGGGCGCCGTGATTCACGACCGCTCGAGCCTCGCTGCGACCTATCGCATGTTGGGCGCCGACGATGCATCCGATCCTGCGCTGATCCGCACTCGCTTCGATCACAGCGCCTGGCTGGCGGGAGCGGACTTGACCATTGCCGCAAGCACAGGCGTATCGGTCGATCTTGGATATCATGGCGAGATCGGCAAGTCGGTCGAAAGCCATGACTTCCGGGCCAAGGTCAAGATCGCCTTCTAGCGGCGCGATGGGGAAGACAAGGACGCCGGCGGCAGTGCGGGGGCACGGCCGCCGGCGGTTTGCTGTCAGTTGACGTTGACTTGGATCTTGTCCGGAATGTTGATGTCGGTCTTCTTCGACCCGAAGCCAAGTTGATCCCTGAACAAGAACAGCAGGACGAGGATGACGATGATCAACAGGACCACCGCCAGCACGCCGCCACCGCCACCACCGCCGGTTTCGACGATGGTCGTGCGTTCAACCGGATCGCGTTCGTCAGCCATGTTCATTCTCCCTGAGGTTCCTGTTATGTCGGCGTAACGAACGGGTCCGGCGCGCGTTCCGCCGGGCGTGCGCATCCTTCCGAACGGCCCGCGCGTTGCGGTCGGGCTACGGCAACGCAATGGGAGAACAGGTAATGGCCGGTTTTGACGATATCCGCGAGCATATGGACGTGATTGGCGCCGATGGGGTCCATGTCGGCACCGTCGACAGCATCGATGGCGACCGCATCAAGCTGACCAAGGCCGACAGCGGCATGGGCGGTCACGAAGGTCATCACCATTACATCTCGCGCGGGCTCGTCGCCGACGTCGAAGGCGACAAGGTACGACTGTCGGCCAACGCCGCGGTCGCGCTGACCTTCGAGGAAGAGGAAGACGGCGCCTAGTGAGCGCGGGCCTGACGAAGCCGTCGGCTAAAGCGAATTGAGCGCCGCGCCGATTTGCTCCATCTGCTGATTGTCGACCGGCGCGCCAGTAGCGTCGGTGACGCCGGTCGATGCCTCATTGTTGGTGCTGCCGCCGTCGCCGCTGCCGCCTGCGACGTCGATTGCGGTCCAGATGATCCCCGCCGCCCATAGCAATGCGAACCAGCGGCTCTTGAATATCGTGCTGTTCTTCATCGGGAGCATGGCGCGATCATAGCCCGCCATGCTTAACCGTTCGTCACCAGCTCTTCCCTTCGCCCCACGCCTGTTGCAGACAAAGCGGAGGGGGAGGACTGTCATGAGTAAACCACCACGCTTCGGCCGCACGCCCGCCCAGCGCCGCACCCGCCGCCGCGCGCTGACCGCGGTCGGCATTCTTGTCCTCGCCGCCGGCGGCGCCGCGCTCGACCCGGCGATCGTCGCCCCGTTCGGCCCACTCGCGGTGCACCCCGAGCGGATCGGCGCCCAATTCACCCGCTGCGGCCAAGGCAGTGTCGATTATGCCTGCGTCGTCGATGGCGACACGCTGCGCCTCGGCACGCGCAGCGTCCGCATCACCGGCATCGACGCGCCCGAATTGGCCAGCCCCAAATGCCCGGCCGAGGCGGCGCTGGCGGAACGCTCGGCGGCGCGGCTGCTGACGCTGGTCAACCAGGGCGAATTCGACATGATCGCCCACCGCTTCAACCAGACCGACCGCTTCGGCCGCGACCTGCGCGTCCTGACCCGTGGCGGGCAGTCGTTTGGCGACACGCTGATCGCCGAGGGACTCGCCCACCGCTACATGGGGATGAAGCGCGGCTGGTGCTGAGCCGAGCTGCCGCGCCCGTCCCTATTCGCCCGGCGAACGGCGGAAGTCGAAGTCGCCGAACCACTGGTCGAGCACCGCCCAGGCATCGCGCCAGTGGGTTGCGAGCAGCACGACAGGCACGCCGACCAGCAGCAGCCGGATGTAGATTTCGAGCATCGGCGGGCCTCCCTTCGTCGAGATATTAACCGGGGGCAGTTATTGAAAAGTAAACGCCGCGCGGCTTGGCGGCGCTAACGCGATGATAACTCCTTCGCCTGTATCACTGGCGCCATGGCGAGTCCGCTCCAAGGCAGAAAGAAAAGCGTCGACCTGGCCGCGCCCGCAATGCGCGTGTCGCGGATTCGCCGC
>JBDSMA010000326.1:0-2278 GCA_039916085.1 Sphingomicrobium sp. | reverse complement strand
GTCGATGAGCAGCACCAAGTCGGCGATCGGCCATTTGCTTGGGGGAGCGGGAGCGGTTGAGAGCATCTTCTGTATTCTCGCCATCCGCGACCAGATCGTCCCGCCGACGCTCAACCTCGACAATCCGAGCGATGGCACGGCCGGGGTCGACCTCGTCCCGCACAAGGCCAAGAAGCGGAAGGTCAAAGCGGTACTCAACAACAGCTTCGGCTTTGGCGGGACCAACGCCAGCCTGGTGATGAAGGCGGTCGACTAAGGCGCCATGCGCAAGCTGTTCGGCCTCGCGGCGCTCGCCCTAGTCGCCGCATTGGTCGCGGTCGGCCTGCTGTGGTGGAGCGCCGGGCCGAAGCCCGGGCCGCACCGGGTCACCGTGGCCGAGGGATCGACGCTTGCGTCGGTCGCGCGCCAGCTGGCCACCGAAGGGGTCATTCCCGGCAGCCCGACCAGCTATCGTGCGATGGCGCGGCTGTTCGCTTCGTCCGATCCGGTGCAGGCTGGCGAATTCGAGATTCCGGCGGGGACCAGCGGCGCGCGAGTCCTCGACATCCTCCAGCACGGCCGCCCGGTCGTGCGGCTGCTGACCATCGCCGAGGGCATGCCGTCGATCATCGTCCAGGAAAAACTCGCCGCCATCCCCGATCTGACAGGTGTTGCGCCGCTGCCGGCTGAAGGATCGGTGTTGCCCAACAGCTATGACTGGCGAAAGGGTGAGCCTCGCGCGGCGGTTCTCAAGCGGATGACCGACGCAATGGACAAGGAACTGTCCGCGCTGTGGGCGAAGCGCAAGGCGGGCTGTCCGGTGTCGACCCCACAGCAGGCGCTGACGCTGGCCTCGATCGTCGAAAAGGAAACCGGCAAGGCCAGCGAACGGCGACTGGTTGCGGGCGTCTATTGCAACCGGCTGAGGATCGGCATGAAGCTCGATGCCGATCCGACCGTGATCTACCCGATCACCAGGGGCAAGCCGCTCGGGCGGCGGATCAAGCGCTCGGAGCTGGAGGCGATCACCGGCTACAACACCTACCGCGAGGTCGGGCTTCCGGCCGGGCCGATCGCCAACCCCGGCCGCCTGAGCATCGCCGCGGTGCTCGATCCGGCGCCGACCAAGGCGCTATATTTCGTCGCCGACGGGACTGGCGGACATGTGTTCGCCGACACTCTGGCGGAGCATAATGCCAACGTCGCCAAGTGGTTCGCCATCCGCCGCGCGCGCGGCGAAATGTGAGTTAGGCGCTGAGCGCCGACGACGGAACGTAGCCGACCCGGCCATCGGGAGCATAGCCCCACGCCCAGCCAAGGCTGTTGTCGAGAATCCGCAAGGTCGCCCCGGCGGCGAGCGACGTGATGACATCCGCCGCACTGTCCGCCGCGGCAACAAGGTCCGCGGCCTTGGTCAACCGGCGGAGCAGCGGCTGCGCGTAGTGCGAGGCGATAACCCGGCCGGCAAGCGCGGTGTCGGCCAGGTCCTGGCGGTAGGCATGGGTCGCGGGATCGGGCGGGTTCGACACTCCGGTCAGCGCGAATCCATCAACGATGGGCGAAGACGCGGGTTTCGCCGGGTTGCTGCTGTCCGATGATTCCGCGCGGCGGCCCGGCGGCGGCGACGGCGGCGGCTGTGGCGGTGGGGTCGTCGGCCCCGAGGTAGCGTTTGAAGGCTTCAAGGAAGCTGGTCCCGTCATTGGTGCGGACGACGAACACGTTACGCCGGTCGTCCTGATCTCGTTCGCGGCGCAGATAGCCGAGTGCGCCCAGCGTATTCAAGGCGCGAGTGACGACCGGCTTCGAAACGCCGAGCAGGCTGGCAAGTCCGCGCACCGTGTGCGGGCCGGGCGTGAGGTAGACCAGCAGCAACAAGGCCATCTGGCGGTTGGTCAAATCCGGTTGGCCTGAGCGCACATAGCCGATCAGCGCGCGCATCCAGTCCGTCAGCGAAGTCTCGCTCATCGAGCCCGAATCCTTCCTCGTCGCGTGTCCCACATCAACCCGCACGGCGGGGTTTTGGTTGCGTCATGACAATGATTTCATCGAAGAATTCGGCCGCTTAGGCGGACTGTTGCGACGGCGTATCCGCCGGATTTAGCCCGCGAACCGCGCCTCGAGCATGGCAAAGGCGGCCCTCAGGCCAAGCGCATCGCCCCCCTTGGGCCGTCCCGGCTTGGCACTGGGACGCCAGGCAAAGGTATCGAAATGAGCCCACGGCGTCGCCTCGGGCACGAAGCGCTTGAGAAACAGCGCGGCGGTGACCGATCCCGCCATCGGCGAATCCGCCGCGTTCGCC
>JBDSMA010000325.1:0-9992 GCA_039916085.1 Sphingomicrobium sp. | reverse complement strand
AGCACTGCTGCGCTACGGCAGCGACAAACCGGATTTGCGCAATCCGCTGATCGTCCACGACGTCGGATTGCACTTCGTCGGTTCCGGCTTTGGGCTGTTCGCCGGACTGGTCGACAAGGGCATGGTGGTGCGCGCCGTCGCTGCCCCGGGAACCGCAGACAAGAGCCGCAAATTCTTCGACGAAATGAACGATTGGGCGCGGGGCGAGGGCTTTGCCGGCCTCGGCTACGCCACCCGCAAGGGCGGTGAATGGGGTGGGCCGATCGCCAAGAATCACGGCGCCGAAGGCATGGACAAGGTCGCTGACGACATGGGTCTCGGCCCAGATGACGGAATCTTCTTCGCCGCTGGCCCCGAAGCGCAGGCGGCCAGGCTCGCCGGTCTCGCCCGCACCCGCGTCGCCGAAAGCCTCGACCTGATCGAGAAAAACGCCTTTCGCTTCTGCTGGATCGTCGATTTCCCGATGTTCGACTATGACGAGGACGCAAAGAAAGTCGATTTCAGCCACAACCCGTTTTCGATGCCTCAAGGCGGAATGGAGGCGCTCGAAACGCAGGACCCGCTCGACATATTGGCGTGGCAGTACGACATTGTTTGCAACGGCGTCGAACTCTCCTCGGGCGCGATCCGCAACCACCGTCCGGACATCATGTACAAGGCGTTCGAGATCGCCGGCTACAGCCGCGACGAGGTCGACACCAATTTCCCCGGCATGATCGGTGCGTTCAACTATGGCGCGCCGCCCCACGGCGGGTCTGCGCCGGGCATCGACCGCATCGTCATGCTGCTCGCCGACGAGCCCAACATCCGCGAGGTCATCGTCTTCCCGATGAACCAAAAGGCGGAAGATCTGCTGATGAACGCCCCGGCCGAGGTGACGCCGAAGCAGTTGAAGGAATTGTCGATCCGCATTGTCGTCGACGGCGCGCCCAAGGGCTGACGGCCGCGCCGCGCGCTTCACGGCGCTGGAGGCACAGGCAGGCGCATCGGCTCAACCCGGGAAAGTTACTCGATTGCGGACGGATTCGGCTTCGGTTAGTACCGCATAATGCCGATCGATTTAACGGAATATGAGCGGGGGGCGCCGTTCGCCGGGGATTACCAGTCGACGTTGTCGGCGCTGCAGGATCGGCTTGCCCGCGCCCAACTGTCGCAGATCGTGCACCGCAAGCGCGCCATCGTCCTGATCGAAGGGTGGGACGGGGGCGGTAAGCGCGGCGCGTTGAAGAAGCTCGCCGGGGCGTGGGATCCTTGCCAGCTGGCGACCCATTGCCTGCCAGTCGAGGGCAGCGGCGAGGGCGAGCGGCATTGGCTCGCGCCATTCTGGAGCCGGCTGCCGGCGGGCGGCCACAGCGCGATCTTCTACCGTAGCTGGTACCGCCTGATGATCGAGGCACGGCGGGCCGGTGAGCTCGACGGCCGGTCGTGGACGCGTGCGGCGGACGAAGTCAATGAATTCGAATCGCAGCAATGCGACCATGGTACTTTGGTCGTGAAGCTGTTCTTCCACGTTTCGGCGGCGGTGCAGGCAGAGCGGCTGCGCGAGCGGCGCGAGGATCCCTGGCGGCGCGCGCTGGGCGCGCAGGCGGAGGCTGAAATCATTGCGCACAGGGCCGACTATGAGCAAGCGTGGAGCGAGGTGATCGCGCTGACCAACACGCGCTGGGCGCCGTGGACGTTGATCGACGCCGGTGACAAGCACGGCGGCCGGATCGCGGCGCTGACCGCACTGGCCGACCTGTTCGACAAGGCCATGCCGCTCGCCCCGCCCGAGGACGGCGACACGGTCGTCTATCTGGGCAAGCAGAAGCGCGCCTGAGCCTCAGCGGCCGGGGTAGCTGATCCCGATCACCTCGTAGCTCTTCTCCCCCGAGGGGAGGCGCACAACCCGCTCATCGCCGACTTTCGCGCCGACCAGCGCGCGGGCAATCGGCGCGCGCCAGCTGATCCGGCCCGCGGTCGCGTCGGCCTCATCCTCGCCAACCAAAGTGAAGGTGCGGCGTTCGTCGGCCTCGTCGGCCAGCTCGACGGTAGCGCCGAAACGGACCCGGTCGCGCTCTTCCTGCAGCGCCGGTTCGATCACCTTGGCCTGCTTCATCGCTTTCGACAGGAACGACAGACGGCGGTCGATCTCCCGCAGCCGCTTGCGGCCATAGATGTAATCGCCATTCTCGGACCGGTCGCCATTGCCCGCGGCCCAGGCGATGGTCTCGACCAGCTTCGGCCGTTCGACTCCAAACAGCGCTTCATATTCGGCGCGCAAACCGGCCATGCCGGCGGGCGTGATGAACCGCTCGGGCGGCTCGGCGTCGGCCATCAGCCCGGGCGGTTCGATTTGCCGAGGTAGCTCGACAGATGGACTGCCCCGGTCGCGGGCGCGGTCGGGTTGATGGTGTCGTAAACCACGCTGTTCTCAAGCACCCGCTGGACATAGCCGCGCGTCTCCTCGAACGGGATGCGCTCAATCCAGCCGATCATGTCGACCCCGGGGTTGCGCGGGTCGCCGTAGAGGTTGATCCACTTGCGGACATTGCCGGGCCCGGCGTTGTAGCTGGCCACCGCCAGCGGATAGCTGCCGCCCCAGGTGTCGAGCAGGCGCTGGAAGTAAGCGGTGCCGATCATGACGTTGAAGGCCGGATCCGAGGTCAGCCGTCCGCTGTCGAACGCAATGCCCATCTTGTCCGCCTGCTCGCGCCCGGTGCGGGGAACGATCTGCATCATGCCCTGCGCGTTGGCGTGGCTGATAACCGAGCGGTCGAACGAGGATTCCTGGCGGGTGATGCCGTGGATCAGCGCCCAAAGCCGACCGCTGGAGGCGGCGAAGCCGTGGATCGGGTAGGCCGGCCGGTAATAGAAAGCTGATCCCGAATTGCGCGCCGCCCGCGCGGTCCAAACGCCTAGGTCGGGACGGCCGATGGCAGTCCCAAGTTCGCAGGCGAGAATCCGCTCGGAATTGGAGTCCAGCGATTCGGCGAGCGCGCGGACGAACAGCGCCTGGTCGGAGCGGTTGCCCTGCGCGCCCAGCTGGCGGATCGCCGCGACCAGCGGCCGGGCATGGAAGGCGCGGCGCTGAGCGTCGCTGACCAGCAGCGACGGCGGGGTTGCGGGCGGCGGCACTGGGCGCCCGAGCCGCTCGAGTGCCAATTGACCGTAGAACAGCTCGGGAGTCGCGGCGGCAGCTTCGAAATAGCGCATCGCCTCGGTCGGCAGGGCCGCCTGAAGCGCGGCGCGGCCGGCCCAATATTTACCTTTGGCGAAGACCTGGAGCGATTGCCCGCCGTGGGCATATTTGTCGAACATCGTCATCGCCGAGGCGGCGCGATTAAGTTGCAGCGCCGACGATCCGGCGAGCCACGCAAGCGTCGTGTAATCGTCGCGCACGGCATAAGGTTGGCGGCTGACGTCGGTGCCGGGCGCAAAACTGTCGTCGAGCTGGCGGGCGATGTCGAAGGCGGTTTGCCACTGCCGGTCGGCGACGGCGCCACCGGCCAGGATGACCATCATGTCATAGAAGCGCTCGACGCTGGCCGGACGGATGGTGAAGGCGTGGGAGCGCGCGGCGAGCTGGCGCGCGGCCAGTTCATAGCCAGCGTCGCGCAGGAAGCGCGCGCGGTCCATCATCAGCCCGGCGTCCCCGGTCACCTGGCCGGCCACTGCCGCATATTGCGCATCGGCGTCGGGCGCGCGCTGCTGCATGGCGATGCGAGCCAGAAACGCGGCGCGGCGGGCAGGGCTGGCCATGCCAGACAGACGCAGCGCATCGCTCGTTTTCTTGTCGAACAGCAAGACGTCAATCCGGGCGTCGCGGTCGGCGGGGGTCAACTGGGCAGCGAAGCGGGTCAGCAAAGTCGCCTCATCGAACGCGCTGAGGTCGCTCGAGGCCAGCGCCGAACGGGCCGCGGCAAGCGCGTCGGCGGGACGGTTGGTCGCCGCATAAGCGTCGGCGAGACGGGCCCAGCCATTGCCGCTGACTGGCTTGTCGGCGCGATAAAAGCCGATCACCTGCCAGGGGCTCTCGCCGGGGCGCATCGCCCGCTCGGCGCTCTTGCGAAGCCCGCCCTGTCCCGGGAAGCCCGGGTAAGACGCGAGGAACGAGGCGTAGCTGGCGAATGGATACGAGTCGCTCTGCCGAAGGCGGCGCCAGTCGGCAATCGCCGCGTCGATCGATCTGGTAGCGTAGGACTGGGCGTATGCCGGGGCGTAGGACGGCACTGTTTGTACCATCGGCGCTTGGTATGCGGGCGCGGGTTGCGCCTGATACACCGATGACGCTGGCGGCGGCGCCGGTTGCATCGCCACTGCGGCGGCGCTGGTCAGAAGCAACGGCGCGATCAATGCTACTCGTGTCATGCTGGACATCATGGCCGCCCCGTCCTTATCAGGCGCTGAACGACGCGCCGGCGCCAGCCTAATCGAGCAGCGCGCCGTTCGGAAAGGACAGACCGCATGTTTTTTGGCTCGATTCCGGCGCTTGTGACCCCATTTACGGCAGGCCGTGTCGATCATGCGGCGTTCCGCGACCTGGTCGAATGGCAGATCGATGAGGGATCGAACGGGCTGGTTCCGTGCGGCACCACCGGTGAGGCTGCGACGCTGTCGACCGACGAACAGCGCGCGCTCATCGCGCTGACCGTCGAAGTGGCGCGCGGGCGGGTGCCGGTGATCGCCGGCTGCGGGTCGAACGACACCGCTCATGCGGTCGAGCTGACGAAGATCGCGCGCGACGCCGGGGCCGACGCGGCGCTGCACGTCCCGCCTTATTACAACCGCCCCAACCAGGACGGCATCTACCTACATCTGGCAACGGTGGCCGACCAGGGCATCCCGGTCATCCTCTACAATGTCCCGGCGCGGACGATCACCGACATTTCGGTCGAAACGATGGGTCGCCTGTCGCATCTGCCCAACGTCGTTGGGGTCAAGGACGCGACCGGCAACCTCGCCCGGGTGTCGGCCCAGCGGCTCGCTTGCGGGGCAGAATTCGTCCAGCTGTCGGGCAATGACGACATGGCCCTCGGCTTCAACACGATGGGCGGAGTGGGCTGCATCTCGGTCACCGCCAACGTCGCGCCGAACCTGTGCAGCCAGTTCCAGGAGGCGATGCGCGAGGCCCGCTGGAGCGAAGCGCTGGCGTTGCAGGACCGGCTGTACCCGCTCCACGCCGCCTTGTTCAGCGACGCCTCGCCCGGTCCAGTTAAATATGCGCTGTCAAAGGTCCGCCCGGGTTTTTCGAGCGAGTTGCGGGCGCCGATGACACCTCCGTCGGTCGCCTCAAAGGCTGCGGTCGATGCCGCGTTGAGCCATGCGGGGCTTATCTAAGTCACGATGGCAAAGCCGCTTCCCAACGCATTCGATAAACAGAAGGTCGTCGCCGAGAATCGGCGCGCGCGCTACGATTACTTCATCGAGGAAAAGTTCGAGGCGGGGATCGCGCTGCAAGGGACCGAGGTCAAGGCCCTGCGGACCGGCCAGGGCTCGATCGCCGAAAGCTATGCGTTGGTCGATGAGGAGGAAGTGTGGCTGATCAATTCGACTATCCCCGAGTATAGCCACGGCAACCGGCTCAATCATGAGCCGCGGCGCAAGCGCAAGCTGCTGCTCAAGGGGCGCGAGATCGCGAAGCTGCACGGCGCAATCACGCGGCAGGGTCTGACGCTGATCCCGCTGTCGGTCTATTTCAACGCCGCCGGCAAGGCCAAGATCGAGCTGGCCCTGGCCCGTGGCAAGAAGGACCACGATAAGCGCGAGACGATCAAGGAACGCGAATGGAAGCGCGAGCAGGGCAGGCTGCTGCGCCACAATGGCTGAGCGCGTGGGCTTCTGGACGCGGCTGCGCCGGCGCTGGTTTACCGACCATTTGCCGCGCCAGGACACGGTCCATCATTACCGCCTGCTGCGCCCGTTCGCGCGGCAATTGTCGCAGCCGAACCTGTGGCGGCTCAACCATCGCTCGGTGCCGCGCGCGGTGGCGATCGGCCTTGGTATCGGCATGATTATTCCGTTCATGCACACCATCATCGCCGCGCTGTTCGCAATCCCCGCGCGGGCCAATGTCGCGGTGGCGGCGGCGACGACGTTGGTGGTCAATCCGCTGACCATCCCGCCGATGTATTATGCCGCTTACCGCATCGGCGCATGGGAATTGCGGCAGGAGACGATCGTCGATCCGGGGCAGGCCGCGCACGCCACTGGCGAACTGTCGCGAATGCTGTTCTGGATCCACCAGGCGTCGGGGCCGATCGCGATCGGCATCCTGACGCTGGCGCTGGGCGCGGCGATCGGCGGCTACATCGTCAGCGCTTTATCGTGGCGGTGGTGGGTCGGCAGTCAGTGGCGCGCGCGGCGCCAGGCGCAGCGCGCGCGCAAGGGCGATGAATAGAAGCCACCTTGCGCCCGCCCGCAGGGTGCGTATCTGGTAGCACGTGCTTCATCAGGATCTTGCTCCGCTCGACGCGCAACCGCTCGATAGAGGCGTTCGTTGGCTGGTGCCGGCGCTGGTCGGGGCGGTCGCGGCGAGTGGCGGGCTGCTGTTCCTGATCGCCGGCGAACCGATGTTCGCGGGACTGTTCTTCGCCGGGTTCATCGCCATGCTGGTCGCCGCGTTCGTCGTCGATCGCCGGGCGCAGCGGGCGCCGCTTGTCGAGACGCGCGCCATCCCCGACTATGCGCTGCTCGGCGCCGCGCTCGATCTTGCCGGGGAAGCCGCCGCGCTGACCGACGGCAAGGGCGCGATGCGGGTCGCCAACGCGGCCTACCGCGAGCGCTTCCCGGCGTTGCAGCCGCCGCTGGGGATCGGCGCCGACGCCTCGGCACAAGCGGCGCTCGACGAGGCCCGGGCGACCGCGTGGCGCGACGGCATCGGCAGTGCCGTGCAGATCGAGACCGCCGCCGGGGCGGTGTCGATCGAGGTCGAGCGCGCCGGCACCCACGGCGACCTGCTGCTGTGGCGGTTCCCCAACGCGGCCAAGCCCGATGTGCTGAGCGTCGCGGCGCGGCGGATTGCCGGAGTGACCGGCGAGCGCCTGGCCTCGGCCGGGGTGCTCGCCGCGCTGATCGACACCGACGGCCGCCTGCTGGCCGCCAACAAGCCGTTCGCCGACCGAGCGCTGGGCAGCGGGCCGCGCGACGACCAGCCGCTGCTGCTGACCGACCTCATCGCCATCGACGAAGATGGCGGCGTCCGCCTGATCAGCGAGGGCGACACGGCGCCGTTGCTGCGCGGGGTCCATGTCCCGCTCGACCCGACCAGCGAGGGCGGGGCGGGGACGATGCTGATGTTCGAAACCCGCGAGGGTGCCGGTCTGGCGAGCTCGGCCAATGTCCAGGTGCTGCTGGAAATGCTCCCGATCGGGCTCGCGCTGGTCGATCGCGACGGCCGCTTCCTGACGATGAACAAGGCGTTTCGCGCGGCGGGCGGGATCGGCGGCGAGGCGATGCCCTCCTATCCCGGCGACCTAGTGGCCAAGGAGGACAAAGCGGCGGTGGCCGACGCGATCCGCCGTAACGCCCGCGGGCCGGCGATGTCGGGCGACCTCGCCGTGCGCCTCAAGGAGCAGGCGGGCGAGCCGGTGGCGCTGACCGTCGCCGGGCTGCGCGGGCTGGGCGACGCGGCGGTGCTGCTGCTGCTCAAGGACAATAGCGAGGAAGCCAAGCTGAAGCGTCAGGTGGCGCAGGCGACCAAGATGCAGGCGGTCGGCCAGCTCGCCGGCGGCGTGGCGCACGACTTCAACAATATCCTGACCGCGATCATCGGCCATTGCGACCTGATGGGCATGCGTCATTCGCCGGGCGACAGCGATTATGACGACATCCAGCAGATCAAGTCGAATTCGAACCGCGCCGCCGGCCTGACCCGGCAATTGCTCGCTTTTTCCCGCCAGCAGACGCTGCGGCCGCAGGTGCTGCAGCTGCCCGACGTGGTCAGCGAAGTGTCGCATTTGCTTAAACGCTTGCTCGGCGAAACCGTGCAGCTGGTCGTCAAGCATGGCCGGACGGTCGGCCCGGTGCGCGCCGATCCCGGCCAGCTCGAGCAGGTCATTGTCAACCTCGCGGTCAACGCCCGCGACGCGATGGCATCCAAGGGGGGCGGCATACTGACCATCCACACTTATGCGGTACGGGCGGACCAGGTCGCCGACCTTGGCTCCGACATTTTGCCGGTGGCCGCTTATTCGGCGCTGTCGATCGGTGACACCGGGACCGGCATCCCGGCCAATGTGCTGGGCAAGGTGTTCGAGCCCTTCTTCACTACCAAGGAGGTCGGCAAGGGCACCGGGCTTGGCCTGTCGACGGTCTATGGCATCGTCAAGCAATCGGGGGGGTTCATCTTTGCCGATTCGAAGGTCGGGCAGGGGACGCTTTTCACCATCTATTTGCCGGTTCACCTCGCCGACGACAGCGCCGGCCTGGCGCTCACGGTGCCGATCGCCAAGGGACCGGAGTCGGAATTGTGGGGCACGGGCACCGTCCTGCTGGTGGAGGACGAGCCGATGGTCCGCACCGTCGCCGAGCGGGCGCTGACCCGTCACGGCTACAAGGTGCTGACCGCGACCAACGGCGAGGAAGCGCTCGAACTGCTTGACCGCGGGGATGAAGACATCGCCCTCCTCATCTCCGACGTGGTGATGCCGCTGATGGACGGGCCGACGATGGTCCGTGAGGCGCGCAAGAGCCATCCCGGCCTGCCGATCCTGTTCATGTCAGGCTATGCCGAGGAGCAATTGAGGAAGTCGATCGACATCGCCGACGTCGCCTTCCTGCCAAAGCCTTTCTCGGTGCAGGAACTGGCCGAGGCGGTGCGCCGCGCGCTGGCCGACCACCCCGCCGTAACAAGCCCCGAAAAATAAGGCTTTTATCGCGGCCACGCGCTGCTATTCGTCAGCCGGTGACCAGCGTTAAAAGCATCCTGATCGTCGAGGACGAACCACTCATCGCCATGATGCTGGAGGATTTCATCCTCTCGCTCGGCCATGATGTACGGGGACCGTGCGAGAGCGTCGGCGAGGCGCTGGCCGCGCTTGACGGCGAGCCGTTCGATCTCGCTATTCTCGACGTCAATTTAAAGGGCGAAAGCGTGTGGCCCGTCGCCACGGCGTTGCGCGATCGCGGCATCCCGTTCGTGCTGGCCAGCGGCGGCCATGTCGAGCCGCCCCCGGGCGAGTTCGCCAATGTCGCGATGATCGAAAAACCCTATACCATCGACCGCGTCAGTCCGGTCATCGACGCTGCTCTTCACCCCGTCGATACCGCCGAAAATTGATTGATCGTTCCCTACTTGTTCTTAGCGAACAAAAGGGATACACACTCTTCCTCAGGGGCCGGCTCGGCGCCGCCCGATTGACGAAGGGAACAAGGCCATGGCAGCGCAGCTCAAAGTCGTCGACAAGGGTGGGGACATCGTGAGCACGGACCGGCAGAAGGCATTGGAAGCGGCCCTCGCGCAGATCGACCGCGCGTTCGGCAAGGGTTCGGCGATGAAGCTCGGCAGCCGCGAGAAGATCGAGATCGAAACCATTTCGACCGGGAGCCTCGGGCTCGATATCGCGCTTGGCGTCGGCGGCCTGCCGCGCGGCCGGGTGATCGAGATTTACGGACCCGAAAGCTCGGGCAAGACGACGCTGGCGCTGCACGTCATCGCCGAAGCGCAGAAAACCGGTGGGACCGCTGCCTTCGTCGATGCCGAGCATGCACTCGATCCGGGTTATGCGAAGAAATTGGGCGTCGATATCGACGAGCTGATCGTCAGCCAGCCCGATACCGGCGAACAGGCGCTGGAGATCGTCGACACATTGGTGCGCTCGAACGCGATTGATGTGCTGGTCATCGATTCGGTCGCCGCGCTGGTCCCCCGGGCCGAGATCGAGGGCGAGATGGGTGACAGCCATGTCGGCCTCCAGGCGCGGCTGATGAGCCAGTCGCTGCGCAAGCTGACCGGCTCGATCAGCCGTTCGAAGTGCATTGTCATCTTCATCAACCAGCTGCGGATGAAGATC
>JBDSMA010000324.1:0-3681 GCA_039916085.1 Sphingomicrobium sp. | reverse complement strand
AACGCGCCCCCGAAAATTAACTCGCTTGCCGGTCCGCCGCGCACGTTCCAGTTCGGCGCCGCGTTCCGGTTCTAAACTCCCCGGCCCGCGCCCGATCCTCCCGATCGGCGCGGGCCAACTGCCGGGGGGTAGACAGGCGACAGCGTGATCACGAGACGGCAATTTTCCGGCTATGGCGCGGCGTTCGGCGCGGCGGTCCTGTCGGGCTGCGCCACCGCCCAGATACCCGGCGCCCCGGCATTCGACCTCACCGACCTCGAGCGGCGAACGTTTCAGTGGTTCTGGGACACGGGAAACCCGATCAACGGCCTGATCCCCGACCGCTGGCCAACCAAGAGCTTCAGTTCGATCGCGGCGGTCGGCTTCGGCCTGACCGCTTACCCGATCGGGGTCGAGCGCGGCTGGATCACCCGGGCGCAGGCGCGGGAGAGGACTCTGGTCACGCTGCGTTTTTTCGCTAATGCGCCAACGGGGACGCAGCCCCACGGCAGCACCGGCTACCGCGGCTTCTTCTATCACTTCCTCGACATGGCAACCGGCCACCGGTTCGAGAAGACCGAACTGTCGTCGATCGACACCACCTTGCTGCTCGGCGGCGTGCTGTTCGCGGCGCAATATTTCGACCGCCCCGATGCCGACGAGGCCGAGATCCGCCGCCTCGCCACGCGCCTCAACGACGCGGTCGACTGGCGCTGGATGTTCGGCGAAGGGCCGTACATCGGCATGGGCTGGACGCCCGAGAGCGGCCCCCTGCCGAGCCAGTGGGACCGCTATAACGAAGCGACCCTGCTCTACCTGCTCGCGCTGGGCAGTCCGACCTTCCCGGTCGATCCCCGGATCTGGACCCGCTACACCCGCAATTTCGATCTTGGCTGGGGCACCCATTGGGGCCAGCAATATCTCCATTTCCCGCCGATGTTCGGGCATCAGTTCAGTCATGTGTGGGTTGACTATAAGGGCATCGCCGACCCGTGGCTGCGCGGCAAGGGCATCGACCTCCACGAGAACAGCCGCCGGGCGACCATCGCCCAGCGCAACTATGCAATCGCGAATCCCGGGCGGTGGAAGGGCTATGACGCCGACGTGTGGGGCCTGACCGCGTGCGACGGGCCGGGCGACTTCAAACGCAAGATCGACGGCAAGACCCGCGAATTCTTCAGTTACTCGGCGCGCGGTCCCGGCGATCGCGACGACGGTACGCTGGCGCCGACGGCGGCGGCCGGGTCGATCGCCTTCGCGCCCGAAATCGTGCTGCCCGCGCTGGCGGCGATGAAGGCCCGCTATGGAGCCGCGATTTACGGGCGCTATGGCTTCTTCGACAGTTTCAATCCGACTCTGGCCGACCCGCTTAGCGCCGGCAAAGTATCTGAGGGCAATGTGGTCCCCGGCGTCGCCTGGGTCGACGACGACTACCTTGGCATCGACCAGGGGCCGATCGTGGCGATGATTGCCAATTACCGCGACGGCCTGATCTGGCGGCGGATGCGCGGGTCGCCGCCGGTCGTGGCCGGACTGCGCAAGGCGGGCTTCACCGGCGGATGGCTCGGTTGAGGGCGACGCGGCGGAGCGTCGTCGCCGGCCTCGGCGCGCTGCCGCTGCTAGCAGGCTGCCGTCGTTACCACCCCGACCGCCTCGAATTCTGGGCGATGGGCGCAGAGGCGGAGAAGCTGCCTGCTTTGCTCGCCACCCTGCCGGGCGCGCCCAAGGTCCAGGTCCAGCCACTGCCGTGGAGCGCCGCACACGAGAAATTGCTGACCAGTTATGCCGGCGGCGCCCTTCCCGACATGGGCCAGGTTGGCAATAGCTGGATCGCGGAGCTCACCGCGATCGACGCCATCCTCCCCGTCCCGGCGAACCTCCTCACCGTGACCACCGGCCAATTCCCGGCGGTCGTCGACACCAACCGCATCGATGGCCGGCTGATGGCCCTGCCGTGGTACGTCGATACGCGGCTGCAATTCTATCGCACCGACCTGTTCGCGCGCGCCGGTTATGCCGCACCGCCTGCCAAATGGATCGAGTGGAAGGCCGCGCTGCACAAAGTCAAGGCGGTCGCCGGGCCGGGCAATTATGCGGTGCTGATGCCGATCAACGAATATGAGCATCTGACCGGCATTGCGCTGTCGGCCGGTGCAACCTTGCTCAATGCGGCGGGAACTCGCGGCGCCTTTGCCGCGCCGGAGTTTCGCGAAGCGCTGGCGTTCTACAAATCGCTGTATGACGAACGCCTCGCGCCGCTCGCCTCCTCGACCCAGATCAGCAATGTCTGGAATGAGTTCGCGCGCGGTTTCTTCAGCATTTATCCGTCAGGGCCGTGGACGATCGGCGACATGAAGTCGCGCCTCCCGTCCGAATTGCAAAAGAGCTGGGCGACCGCCCCCTTCCCCGGCCCCAATGGCACCGGCAGCAGTACGCCGGGAGGGTCGAGCCTGGTCGTTTACAAACATGCCCGCGATCCCGTTGCGGCGTGGGGGCTGATCGCCCGACTGCTTGCTCCGTCGACCCAGCAGGCGCTGCAGGGGCTGACCGGCGATTTGCCGCCGACCCGGGCGGTGTGGGCCGCCACGGGGCTGACCGCCGACCCAATCACCGCCGCCTTCGCGACCCAGCTCGACCATGCCCGCGCCCTGCCCAAGGTGCCCGAGTGGGACCGGATCGTAACCGAGATGCAGAATGTCGCCGAACTGGTTGTGCGCGGCAGCAAATCCATCGATGAGGGCGTGATCGAGATCGACCGCCGCGCCGACCGATTGCTCGAAAAGCGCCGCTGGATGATCGAGCGGGGGCGCAGCGCATGAGAGAGGCCGCGGTTCGCGCCGAAGCCCGCGCAGGCTGGGCAATGACCGCTCCGGCGCTTTCCGCGATCGGCCTGTTTTTCGTCGTCCCCGCGGTCGCCTCGCTCATCCTGAGCTTCACCGACTTCGATATTTACGCGCTCGCCGATCTATCGAACCTGCGTTTCATCGGGGTCGAAAATTACCAGCGGCTACTCGGCAATCCCTTGTTCTGGCAGGCGATGCGCAACACCTTGTGGTTTGTCGTCCTCGGCGTTCCGCTGATCGTCGTTCTGTCGCTTGGCGCGGCGCTGCTGGTCAATGCCAAGACGCTGCGCTGGCGGCCGGTGTGGCGGGTCGCGCTGTTCGCGCCGTTCGTCACGACGCTGGTCGCCACTGCGCTGGTATGGAGCTATCTGCTCCACACTCGCTACGGCCTGATCAATTATGGGCTGGGCATGCTCGGCATCGCTCCGGTCGACTGGCTCGGCAATCCGCGCACGGCGCTTCCGGCCATCCTGCTGTTCGTGGCGTGGAAGACGTTCGGCTATAACATGATCATTTTTCTCGCGGCGCTGCAGACGGTCAACGCCGACCTGCTCGACGCGGCCCGGGTCGATGGCGCGGGGGCGTGGATGCGCTTCCGCCACGTCACGCTGCCGACAATTTCCCCGACGATGTTGCTGGTCGCGATCCTGACCGTCGCCGGCATGTTCCAACTGTTCGCCGAGCCCTACGTGATGACTCAGGGCGGCCCCGCCAAATCGACCGTCACCGTGCTCTATTTCATGTTCGAGGAAGGGTTCAAATGGTGGAACCTCGGCTCGGGCGCGGCGGTCGCCTTCATCCTGTTCCTGTGCATCTTCGTGACCACGCTGGTCCAGATGCGCATCGCCCGGCGAGCCGG
>JBDSMA010000323.1:0-4289 GCA_039916085.1 Sphingomicrobium sp. | reverse complement strand
GCCGAAGCCGCGGCGCGCGACGTCCCGGATGCCGCGCGGGGCAAGACCTATCTCGGCTATTCCGATGCCGGGTTTTTGCTGGCGGCGTTCGACAAGGCCGGCCTGGAAGTGGCGCATGGACCAATGGTCCAGGATGTGTTGCGCGATGGCGGCGAGGCGGCGATTCACCGCGCGCTCGACTGGCTGGTTCGGCGCGATCCGGCGGCGATCGAGCCCGGGCTGGGTCGGGGCGGGCGGGCGATGGCATTCAACTTGACCGTCCTGTCGAGCCTGCTCGGCACCGCGATCGAGCCCGATTTTGCTGGCGCCGAATTGCTCATTGAGGACGTCGCCGAGCACGATTATCGCATCGATCGGGCGATGTTCCATGTCACCGGGTCGCCCGCGGTGCGGCGCTGCGCGGCGCTGCGGATGGGGCGGATGAGCGAGATTCCCGACAATGAACCGCCGTTCGGCAGCGACGCCGCGGCAATCGTTGCCGACTGGTGCGGGCGGGCCGGAATCGCGCTCGGAGTCGCGGCCGACATCGGCCACGACGCCGCCAACCGGGTCGTGCCGTTCGGCCTCAAACGGGATTAACCCACTTCCTCACCAGCGCGCTCTTGCAAGGGGGGTCGCTTTGCGCTCTATCATGTAGACTGAAACAACAGGAGGGCCACATGGCAAAAGCATCGAGCGGGACTGGACGTAAAGCTGGGGGCGGTCTTGCCCGTCCGGTAACCCCGTCGGCGGAACTTGCCGCGATCACCGGCGCGGCGCCGTTGCCGCGCAGCCAGGTCGTTTCGAAGGTGTGGGATCACATCCGCAAGAACAACCTGCAAAATCCCGCAAACAAGCGGGAAATCCTTGCCGACGACAAGCTGAAGAAGGTCTTCGGCGTCGATAAGTGCACCATGTTCGAGATGAACAAGCACCTGTCGCGTCACCTGAGCTAGCGCTCTCGCCCGCGGGCGAAAAAGAGGGGCCCCGGCATCGCCGCGGGCCCCTTTTTCGTGGGGCGCAATGGCCGCCCCGAGTCGCGCTGTCAGGCGCGGAACGCGGTGGCGAGCGGCTCGGCCATTACCGGATAGCCTCGATTCGCCGGGATGCAGACCCAATCGGTGCCGCCGCGTTGCTCGATCCACGGCTCGATCGGATCGATCGGGTAGCGGGCGGCATCGGCCGCGGCGTCGGCGTGGCCGGCAAAGCGCGCCAGCCGTTCAAGATTGCGCTT
Source organism: Sphingomicrobium sp. (assembly GCA_039916085.1). Taxonomy (GTDB): domain Bacteria; phylum Pseudomonadota; class Alphaproteobacteria; order Sphingomonadales; family Sphingomonadaceae; genus Sphingomicrobium. Next base: position 3,076 of record JBDSMA010000323.1, on the reverse strand, counting down.
GGTCGGGAAGATGGCGCTGGCGGTGCCGGCCTCGATGCGGGCCAGTACTGCGGCGGCGCTGGCCCATTCGGCGGCGGCGCATTCACCGGGCTGGGGCAGCGGCGCCCAGTCCCCGGCCGGCGCGCTGGCGAGGAAGAACAAGGTATCGAACCGGCGGGCGTGGCGGAAGGCAGGGCGCCAGCGCGCGAACGGAGTCAGCGCGTCGAGGTCTATCGCCAGCCGTTCGGCCTCGATCAGCTGGGCGAACGGCTCCCCGGCGAGGAGCGACGCCTGAAGGCCGGGGCCGCGTTGGGGATCGACCGGGCCGAGGCCGACCGCGACCGCGCTCTCCTCCAGCGTCTCGCGGATGGCGGTGATCCGCGCGGCGTCGCCGGGGCGGCCGAGCGCGGCGGCAAGGCGATGGTCGTCTTCGTCGATGCGGCCGCCGGGGAAGACCATCGCGCCGCCGGCGAACGCCATGCCGGCCGAGCGCTCGACGACCAGCAGCTCGGGCGGGCCGGGGGCGGGTGCGGGCGCCGGCGCGGGGCGCATCACGACCAACGTGGCGGCGGGAATGAATGGCTGATCGTCGGTCATGCGCGCCAGACGCCTAGCCGAGGCCGTGCGCGGCGCAACAAAAAAGGGGCCGGCACCCACGGTCCCGGCCCCTCCCTGTCCTCCACGCCGCGAGCGGCGGGAGAAGCAGCTTACATGGCGTTGACTTGATTGGCGCTGACGGCGCCGTTCTCGACCGCTTCGGCCTTGTTCTTGCCTTCGACCTTGAGCGCGTCGGCCTGGTTCGACAGAGCGTCGGCTTCGGCGCTGTTGGCGGTGTTGCCGGCCATCGCGTCGAGGTTGTCGGCGGCGTTTTCGTAATTTTCCTGGACGTTGTCGGCCAGCGCATCCTTCTTGCCGCCACAAGCGGAAAGGGCGAGGGCAGCAGCGCCGACAGCGGCGAAATAGATCTTGTTCATTCGGTAATCCCCTTTGAATTCAGTGCGGCAGCGTCAGACGTCTGACTCACACGGTCGGTTCCAACGCGGCCCGCTTGGTTACGGTTCCGCCACGGCCCGGCAAATGTCAATTCCTTGCGTCAAACCGCCGCAAGCCCTATCTTAAGCGGGCCAGGCAACTGGCTATGTCGGTAGAGTATTTGGTGGAATAGGCATTTCGGACCCGGGGGGCAGTACCCCGGCGCCTCCACCACCAGCGGCGGGAGTTTCCTTCGGGAGGCGCCGCTGCTGATGGGGGCGAAACAGGATCGACGGATGCAATAAAGGCCAGGTTGCCGATCGGCAGGAGACCACCGTGACGGCTCATTCACACAAGTGCCAACGATAACGAGGCTCTTGCGATTGCTGCGTAACTGAGGGGCTAACGCCCTGAAGTTATTCGGACAAAAGCGCGGTTGGACCCTACCGGGCAACAGAATGGGATTCCAGCGGCTTCCGAGGGTGCCGGGCAACAGAAACCCTCGGACTTTTCCGGCTGATTCGGCGGCGGCACGGTCCGCCTTCTCCGCAGCTGTCGCGGCAGGCTCCGGAGGCGACCGGGCGGACCGGGGAGTGGGCCGAATGTTCACAATGTTCACGTTCGTGGAGCGTTTTCAGCGGGTCGCGATCCGCCCGGCGCCGAGGTGCGCGAGCCATTCGCCGAACGCGTCGAGCGCTTCGCCGCGCGAGGGGGAGGGCGACAGCGCCGGGCGCTCGGCGAGCGTGCGCGGCGCATCCGGCTGCGGCGGCGCTGGCCTGACCAGATCATATCCCGTCCGCCGCGCCGCCGGCGTCCGCCCCCTGGTGCATCCCCACATCCCTGCTCTCCCCTTGATTGCGGGGCAAGCATATAACCTATTTGGTTGTTAAAAGCAAGATGTTTCACGCGCGTCCGGTTTTCGGAGTCCTGTTTGAGAATGGGGGCTGTAGGACAGCTTATCTGGTTCGGCGGCTCTTATGGAATCCGTCTCGCCGGCGAAAATCGGCTAACACCACCTTGTGGTCGATTCCCTTACCAAATTTGAGCGTAGCGAGAGGATGGCTCTTGTGCGCCATCGGGACACTAAGCCCGAGATAACGATCCGGCGCATCGTGTACGCATTCGGTTTTCGATATCGCCTGCACAGGCGCGATCTACCCGGCGCCCCAGACCTTGCATTCATCGGACGAAAGAAGGCTATCTTCGTCCACGGCTGCTTCTGGCATCGCCACCCGGATTCATCCTGTAAATTGGCCCGGATGCCAAAATCTCGCCTAGACTTTTGGGAGCCCAAACTGGAGGGTAATCGACAGCGGGATTTGAAGAATCAGTCCGAACTGGATGCGATGGGTTGGCGGTTCCTTATTGTGTGGGAATGCGAGTTGAGACATAGAGAACAATTGCAGAACAAACTGCTCGCTTTTTTGACCGATGGGGGTGCCGAATGAAAGCCATCGAACTATTTGCCGGAGCTGGTGGGCTTGGCATGGGCATCAGCATGGCAGGGTTCAAGCCCGTTGAAATAGTCGAATGGGATCGGTGGTGCTGCGACACCATCAATGAGAATCGGGAGGCGGGTGTTCTCCCGGTCAAATCATGGCCAAAACCACGCCATGGCGATATTCGACCAATGAGTTTTGTGGATTTTCGCGACAAGGTCGATCTGGTCAGTGGGGGACCGCCTTGCCAGCCCTTCTCTCTTGGAGGGAAGCACCGCGCTTTTGATGACACTCGCGATATGTGGCCCGAAGCTGTTCGAGTTGTCCGGGAGACAAAGCCCAAGGCGTTCATTTTTGAGAACGTGAAAGGCCTGACTCGGGCGTCGTTCGCCACCTATTTTTCCTATATCGAGCTTCAGCTCCATCACCCGGCGATTGCCCGGAAAAATGATGAGGATTGGCGGGATCATTTCGGGCGGCTGCAGCAGCATCATACCTCCGGCGGCCAGCTTGACCCGGAGTATCGGGTCGTTGCCCAAGTTCTGAACTCGGCAAATTTTGGGGTTCCCCAGAAACGAGAGCGCGTCGTGTTCGTCGGGTTCCGCTCCGATTTGCACGTTCAATGGAAATTTCCTGAAGGCGAGTTCTCGATTGACGCACTCTTGTGGAACCAGTGCCGGTCGGAT
>JBDSMA010000322.1:0-11407 GCA_039916085.1 Sphingomicrobium sp. | reverse complement strand
GCGAGCGCGGTCTTGAAAACCTCGTCGGTGCCGAAGCCAGAGGCGAAGCGCATCACCCCGATCCGCTTGCCGTTGAGCGAGCCGGCGTCGAGCGTCGCGGCATAGTCGCTCTTGCGCTTGTCGGCCTCGCGCGTCGCCGGATCGGCCGGGTCGGTGCCGGCAATCGCGGTCAGCAGCTCGGCAGCCTGGCGCACGCTATGGGTCATCGGCCCGGCGGTGTCCTGACTGGCACTGATCGGGACGATGTAGGTCCGGCTGACCAGCCCGACCGTAGGCTTCAACCCGACGATTCCGTTCAACGATGCTGGGCAGGTAACTGACCCGTCGGTCTCCGTACCGATGGCATAATCGACGATCCCCGCCGCGACCGCTGCTCCAGACCCAGAGGAGGATCCACAAGTGTTGCGATTCAGGGCATAAGGGTTGCGGGTCTGCCCGCCGACCGCGCTCCAGCCGGAGATTGACTTGGCGGAGCGGATGTTGGCCCATTCGCTGAGGTTGGTCTTGCCCAGGATGACCGCTCCGGCGGCGCGCAGCCGCGCGACCAGCGGTGCATCGCGACCGGTCACATTATCCTTCAGCGCGAGGCTCCCGGCGGTGGTTGGCAGTGGGCCGGCAGCCTCGATATTGTCCTTCAGCAAAACAGGCCGCCCCGCCAACGGCCCCGATCGGCCGGATGCGTCGACCGCCTGCGCTTGCGCCATCGCGGTCGGGTCGAGCGCGATGATCGAATGCAGCCGTCCGTCGATCGCCGCGGCCCGCGCCGTCGCCGCCACGACCGCGCGCACGGCCGGCCCGGCGTTGGCCGGCATCGTCGCGCCTGCTTGAATCTGTGCGGTTCCGGCGGCACCCGTGCATGCCCCCGTCACACCGAACGTCACAATCGCCAGCATCCTCAATCCGCCGTTGGACATGTACACGCTCCCGTTTGTTGAAAAACCTCCCGCAAGTCATGGCAGGTTCACTTGGCTGGGAACAGCCCGCAGGGCCAGTCCAACCGGAGTTTCATAACTAGTGACCAGCCGCATCTCAATACTTCTGGCGAGTTGCTCCGTGCTTGCCGCCGGCCCCGTCTTGGCACGTCAGGACGCACAAACGGCTCCCCAAACACCAGCGGTGACGCCGGGCGCGCCAACTTCCGCGGCGGACACCGCGACAGAAGACGACGAAGGCACCATAATCGTAACCGGTCAAAAGCCGCGCGGCTCGGTTGTCGGCGATATCCCGCCGGAAAATGTCCTCACCTCACGCGACATTCGCGCCACCGGCGCAACCAGCATCGCCGAGCTGCTCGATTCAATCGCCGCCCAGACCGGCAGTGCCCGCGGACGAACCAGCGGCCCGCCGGTATTGCTCCTCAACGGTTTGCGCATTTCCGGCTTTCGCGAGCTTCGTGACCTACCGCCCGAAGCGATTGAGCGGCTCGAGATCCTGCCCGAGGAGGTGGCGCTCAAATACGGCTATTCGGCCGACCAAAGAGTGGTCAACATCGTTCTTCGCCGTCGCTTCGATTCGACCGGCACCGAAGTCGGCGGGACGCTCGCCACCGACGGCGGCTATGCGGCCGGCAAGGCCGACGCAACCAGGTTGATCATCGCCGACGGGCGCCGAACCTCACTCAACTTGCACCTCGAGGGCAACAATCCCCTCTACGAAAGCGAGCGCAACATCCTTCTCGATCCGGCGAGCACCGCAGCGGACGCGCGCGCTTATCGCACGCTGGTGGGGGCGCAGCAGTCAGCGCGCGTAACCGGTACGCTCAACCGCACGCTCGGTCGGGACATCGGCGCCACCATCACAGCGGAGCTTGGCCGGATCCACTCGCGCAGCCGCTTCGGCATCGATCCTTTCAACGCCGCTAATCCACTGACCCGTAATTCAACCAGCGACAGCGCCGGCCTGGGCGCCGTGCTCAATGCACAGCGCGGAAAATGGCGCCTGTCGAGCACCGCCAATGCCGACTTCACCAGCACCAGGACCGATTCGGACCGCAGCCTGCCGCTGGCCCCAAGCGATGACTATAGCCGCTCAAAGTCACGCTCGCTGGGTGCGGACGCAACCGCCACCGGGCCACTGCTGGCGCTGCCCGCCGGGGACGCCACCGCGACGTTCAAGCTCGGCCTTACCCGGCTCGATCTCGACAGCCGCTCTCGCCGCGTCGGGGTGAATAGCCAAGCCAATCTCGGGCGTACCATCGGGGACGGCTCGGTCAGCCTCGACCTGCCGCTAACTCGCGGGCCATCGGCCATCGGCCGGCTGACCGGAAATCTCAATGCCGGAGTCTCGCAGCTCAGTGATTTCGGGACGCTCACCAGCCTCGGTGGCGGGCTCAACTGGTCGCCAAAAGGCAACCTCAGTTTGATCGGCAGTGCGACGCGTGAGGAAGGCGCACCCACCCTGTCGCAGCTCGGCGACCCCTTGGTATCAACCGGCAACGTGCCCTACTTCGACGCCGTGCGCGGTGAAAGCGTCTCGGTCACTACCGTGACAGGGGGCAACGCCGCGCTGGCTGCCGACCGTCGCACCGTGTGGAAACTTGGCGGCAACTGGCAGCCCTCACAAAAGCTCGATTTGCGCCTCCGCGCCGACTTCGTCCATCAGTCGATCGACCGGCCACAGATCGGTTTTCCGGCCGTCACCCCGGCGCTCGAAGCCGCTTTCCCCGGACGCTTTGTCCGCGACGGCAGCGGACAGCTGGTCCAGGTCGACTTGCGACCGGTCAACGCCGACAGTTCGCGCCGCGATACGCTGCGCTGGGGGTTCGATTTCTCCAAGCCGCTCAAGTCGCGCCCACCGACCCGCGAACAGATCAATGCCTTGCGCGCCCTCTTCGGCCAGCCGGCGCTGACCGGATCGCCGGCAGGTGGCGCATCCAGCGGCGGCGCTCGCTTCGACGGCCCGCGCGGCGGCGGCGGACGCGGCGGCGGCCGGTTCGGTGGCCGGACCGGCGGCCGTCTGACCCTTTCGGTGACTCACACCGTAACTCTTACCGACGAACTGGTCATCGCCCCTGGCATCGCCAAATTGGACTATCTTCGTGGCGAGGCGCTGAGTTCGACCGGCGGCCGTTCGCGCCATCAGGTCGAGGTCGAAACCGGCTATTACAATAATGGTGTGGGCGCGCGAGTCGAAGCCAATTGGCGCAGTGCCACGCGGGTCAATGGCGGTCTTACAGGCCAGGATTTGCGCTTTTCCGATTACGCCACCATCGATCTGCGCCTGTTCGCGAACCTCGGGGAGCGCCTTAGCCTAGTATCGAAAAGCCCCTTCTTCCTTGGCAGCTCGCTACGGTTCGAGGTCAAGAATCTGTTCGACAGTCGTCCGCAAGTGCGCGGCGGTAGCGGCGCCATCCCGTTTGCGTATCAGCCCGACAGGCTCGAACCGATCGGCCGCACGGTCGGCATCAGCTTCCGCAAGCTGTTCCTGCCGACGCGCCTGTTCCGCTTCGGCGGTGGACCAAGCGGAGGCGGTGGCCCGCCACGCAATTAAGCCTTGGCGCTTGCCTTGGCGATCGCGTCCCTCACCACCTGCTGCGCCGCGGTGGCATCCCCCCATTTGCCCACCCGGACCCACTTTTCGGGTTCCAGATCCTTATAGTGGGTGAAGAAATGCTCGATTTGCTGGAGGACGATGGCCGGCAGGTCGCTGCCTTCCATTACGTCGGCATAATACGGGCTGGTCGCGGTTTCTGGGACGGCGAGCAATTTCTCGTCGCCGCCCGCTTCGTCCTCGAGGAACAGCACCGCCACCGGCCGCGCGCGAATCACCGACCCGGGGATCAGCGGCCAGCGCGTCATTACTAGGCAGTCGAGCGGGTCGCCATCACCGCATAGGGTCTGCGGGATAAAGCCGTAGTTGGCCGGGTAGCGCATCGGCGTGTGGAGGATGCGATCAACGAAGATCGCTCCCGATGCCTTGTCGAATTCATATTTGACCGGCTCGCCGCCGATCGGCACTTCGATCAGCACGTTGATGCTGTGCGGCGGGTTTCCCCCCGCCGGGATAAGGTCGATGTTCATGGCGACCCGCGCCTTAGTCCTTGCCGCGCCAAGGGCAAGCCCTGACGCGGCAAAGCGGGCTTCAGCGCGGTTTGAGCAGCAGGTCGAGCGGTCCTTCGCCCTTGCCTGTCTTGACCAGCCGCGGATAGCGCAGGCCACCGGTGTAAGGCAGCACATAGGTCTTGACCGCGTCGTCACGCTTGACCGTCAGGCGGATCGGCGCCCGGCCATCCTTGTTGGCGGTGATCGCGTCCTTCATCGCATCCTCGCTGAAGACGCGTTCGCCAACGGCGATGATCTGATCGCCGCCGCGCAGCGCCGCATTATATGCCGGCGAGCCCCACTGTACGCCGGTCAGCTTGCCGTCCTTGTCGGTGCCGAAGCCGAGCGAATAGGCAAAGTCGGCGCCCCCTCCGCCGCCCCTTGCGCCCTTGGCGAAGGCCTTGGCGGCGCCATTGGGCTCATCGGTGTAAGTCAGCGCATAGCCCGACATGGTGATGCCGGCGAGCGGCGCGTTCGGCCTGACGGTATCGACCCGATCGTGAAGGAAGCCGGCCCAATCGTGAGGATAGACCGCGTTCAGCGTCGCGATGACGTCGTCGCGGGTGTAAGGCAGATTGCCCCAGTCGCCGTCGCGAATCCCGAAAAAGGCCCGCGCGAAATCGTCCATTCCGCGCTTGTTGCCGGTGCCCTGGCGAATGATCGCATCGGCCTCGAGCCAGATCAGCAGCCCTTCGACATAGTAATTCTCGCTCCGCTGGTAGCTGCCCCACGGCTCGGGCTGGCGGTTCTGGATGATCGGGTCGTTGGTGGTGTCGAGCAGCGGGCGCCAGTCGCGGCCGCGCCCCTGGTCCTGCCCGGCGGCATAAAGCGCAAGCACGTCGAGCGCGTGCTGCTTCGGGCTCATTCCGCCGCGCGCCTCGAGGATCCAGCCCCAGAACTGCGTCTGGCCTTCGTAGACCCACAGCAGGTCATTGTTGAGCGGGCTACGGAAGTCGGGGACGTTCTGACCCGCCGGGCGGCGGAACTTGCCATCCCAACTATGGGTGAATTCGTGCGGGAAGACGTTGCGATCGCCGGCGTGATTTTCATAATCGATGAACGCGCCGAGACTGGACGAGATTTCGGTGCTGCGGTGATGCTCCAGACCGATCCCGCCGAGCTTGTCGGTGATCGCGTTGAGGAAATCATAATGATCGAAGTGGCGGGCGCCGAACGTCTTGACCGCCTGGTCGACCATGCCGCGGTGCTTGGCCAGCACGTCCGTCGGGAATTTCAATTCCTTGGGGTCGTCGGCGACGCTGTTGAGCGTGACGCCGTGACCCAGGTCGTCCTTGCGGAAATAGCGACCGGCGAGGATCGGCGAATCGACCAGATTCTCATAGTCGATGACGCCATAGGTGACTCGATTGCCGGCGGTTGCGGTGGGCCGAAGCGCGGTCGCGGCCTGCCAGCCGGTGGGATAGATGACCGTCGCGACCACCGGGATTCGGCGGGTGTAATAGCCGGCTGGGTACATCGACACCGACTCCCACTGCAGGCTGAGCATTTCCGGGGTCATGACGACCCGGCCCTGCGGCCTGCTGATCGGCGACAGGAAAGAGAAATGCGCCTCCACAGCACCGACTCCGGCAGGGACATCGATGGTGTAGGCGTTGACCTCAAGGGGGTTGCGCTTCCACGGCAGCGTCTGCCCGTTGGCGGTGAACGACACGCCGGCGACCTTGTCTGGCACACCGTCGGGGCCGTGATGGCCGGGCAGCCATTTCGGCACTTGCAGGATCATCATGCCCGGCTGCGCCACCGGGATGGTTTCGCGCACCTTGAAGATCGAGCGGGCGACGTCGGTCGCATCGACCTCAAGCTGGATCGTGCCGGGGTAGGCCATGTCCCGTGGCTCCGGGAAGGAGTCGGTATGCACCGGGATCGGCGCCATCGTGTTCTGGGCCAGACCGATGGTCGAGGTGGCGAGGAGGAAGGGAAGGGCGACGGTGAGTGCGAGCGCACGAGCGGAAGTGGTCATGGGTGGCAGGCTAGCGTCGTGGGCGCGCTGCCGCTAGTGGCGGGACCATCCGTATGTCGAAAATTCCGACCCCCCAGCCCGTCCGCGGCATGCAGAGCTTGCTCGGCGAGGAGGCCGACCGCTTCCACGCGGTGATCGCCGCGTTCGATCGGGTGCGCCGCCTGTACGGCTTCAAGCGGGTCGAAGTCCCGGTGCTCGAGCCGACCGCGGTGTTCGCCCGGACGATGGGCGAGACGACCGATGTCGTGTCGAAGGAAATGTATTCGTTCGAGGACAAAAGCGGCGACCAGGTCACGCTGCGTCCCGAATTCACCGCCGGCATCGCCCGCGCCTATCTGTCCGAAGGCTGGCAGCAATTTGCGCCATTGAAGGTCGCGACCCACGGCCCCGCCTTCCGTTACGAACGGCCGCAGAAAGGCCGCTTCCGTCAGTTTCATCAGCTCGACGCGGAAATCATCGGCGCCGCGGAACCGCAGGCGGATGTCGAGCTGTTGGCGTTCGGGTCGCAGCTGCTTGCCCAACTCGGCATCGGGGCAGTGACGCTCAAGCTCAACACCCTCGGCGACGCTTCCAGCCGCGACGCGTGGCGCGCGCAACTGGTCGAGCATTTCGCGTCGCATCGCGCCGACTTGAGCGAAGACAGCCAGGCGCGGCTCGACAAGAATCCGCTGCGCATCCTCGACAGCAAGGACCCGCGCGACCGCCCGCTCGCCGACAGCGCCCCGCCAATGACGCTGTCCCCGGAGGCCGAGGATTTCTTCGCCGCGGTCCGCGCCGGGCTTGACGCCGCTGGGGTCGCCTACGAACTCGCCCCGCACCTAGTCCGCGGCCTTGATTATTACCGCCACACCGCGTTCGAATTCGTCACCGACCAGCTGGGAGCGCAAGGCACCGTCATCGCCGGTGGCCGTTACGACGGATTGATCGAACAGCTGGGCGGCCCGCACACGCCTGCGGTCGGCTGGGCGGCGGGGATTGAGCGGCTGGCGATGCTGATCGACGCGCCGGCTGAGGCTGTCGCAGAGATAGCGGTAATTCCCACAGACGAGGCTGTTTCGCGCAAGGCTTACGAGGCGGTCGCTTTGCTTCGCCGGGCTGGACTCTCGACCGAGATAGCATTGCGTGGGAACGCTAAGCGTCGATCGGAACTGGCACGTAAGTCTGGTGCACAGTCGATCCTTTACGTCCGACCGCCAAACGATCCTATGGGCGAGTTCTATTTCAGTTACTCGGGCAAAGACGACATTGGCCTTGCCTTGTTGTCTCGCAAGGTGCGTGAAGCGTTGCAGGAACGGTTCTTGGTGAGCGGCATAGACGCATGACCAGAATCTCGCTCGACCGGATTGTCTCGATCGAGGCGAAGAAGCACGACCTCGCCGAGGCGATGGCGGCGCTCGACCTCGCGCCCGACGAATTCGTCCGCCTGTCGAAGGAATATGCCCAGGTAGAGCCGGTCGCCGCCGCCGCCCGCGAGGTGCGCCGTCTGCGCGCCGAACTTGAAGTATTGATCGGGCTTGCAGCCGATTCCACTGCAGAGGCCGAGTTGCGCGAGCTGGCCGAGCACGAAGCCGCCGACATCCGCGTCAAGTTGCCACAGGCCGAGCGCGCGCTGGCCATCCGTTTGCTGCCGAAGGACAGCGCCGACGATCGCGCCGCGATGCTCGAGGTCCGTGCCGGCACCGGCGGCGACGAGGCGGCGCTGTTCGCCGGCGACTTGGTGCGGATGTATCAGCGCTTCGCCGAGGAGCAGGGCTGGCGGTTCGAACTGATCAACGCCTCCGCCTCCGATGTCGGAGGGTATAAGGAAGCCGTCGCCTCGATCGCCGGCAATGGCGTCTTCGCTCGCCTGAAATTCGAAAGCGGAGTGCACCGCGTCCAGCGCGTCCCCACCACCGAAAGCGGCGGGCGCATCCACACCTCGGCGGCAACGGTGGCAGTCCTGCCCGAGGCGGAGGAGGTCGATGTCCAGATAAACGACGGTGACTTGCGCATCGACGTCTATCGCTCGTCGGGGCCCGGCGGCCAGTCGGTCAACACCACCGACTCGGCGGTGCGAATTACGCATCTGCCAACCGGCCTGGTGGTCATCCAGCAGGACGAGAAGTCGCAGCACAAGAACAAGGCCAAGGCGCTGAAAGTGTTGCGCACGCGGCTCTACGAGTTGGAGCGCAGCCGCCTCGCCGACGAGCGTGCCGGCACCCGCCGCTCGATGGTCGGCTCGGGCGACCGGTCGGAGCGAATCCGCACCTATAATTTCCCGCAGGGCCGGGTAACCGATCACCGCATCAACCTTACCTTACATAAGCTTGACGCAATTCTTGAAGGCCCGGGCCTCGCCGAGCTGGTCGATGCCTTGGTGTCGGAGGACGAGGCCGCGCGGCTGGCGAGCCTCGAGGAACTGTGACGCTCGTCGCCCGGGCGCTCAGCCGCGCCACGCAGTCGCTTCGCGCAACCAGCGATACGCCGCGTCTCGATGCCGAGCTGCTGATGGCCGCCGCGCTCGGTATCGGTCGCGATCGGCTAATCCTCGATCCACCCAACCTGGCTGTCCCCGTCGCTTTCCTCGACATGGTCGCCCGACGCGGCTCCGGCGAACCGATCGCTTACATCACTGGTCAGCGGGCGTTTTGGACGATTGACCTGGAAGTCGGACCCGGCGCCCTGATCCCGCGCCCCGACAGCGAGACTTTGCTTGTCGCCGCGGTCGAACATTTCGTCGGTACCCGGGGTCCCGCTCGCATCCTAGACCTCGGCACCGGGCCTGGCACGCTGCTGTTAGCCGCCCTCGACGAATGGCCCGAAGCAACTGGGCTGGGTGTCGATACCTCGCTCCCGGCATTGGCTTATGCGCACCGCAATAGCGCCCGCCTCGGGCTCCTCCCCCGCGCGACGTTCGCCAATGGCGATTGGGCGGCCGGGGTCGGTGGACGCTTCGACCTGATTTTATGCAATCCGCCGTACATTGCCGACGATGCGGAAACCGGCTCGGGCGTCGCGGAATACGAGCCGGCGGAGGCGCTGTTCGCCGGTGTCGATGGACTTGAAGACTACCGCCGGCTGGCGCCCGAATTGGGGCGGTTGCTGGCGGAGGGCGGGTTGGCGGCGATTGAGATTGGTTTCGACCAGGCAGACAAGGTCGCGGCGTTATTCGACGCGGTCGGACTTGATTCCGTGCTGGCCCGCGATCTCGCGGCGAGGCCGCGCGCCTTGCTCATTCGAGGCTAATCACGAAAAGGCTTGGAGTCTCGGCGCTTGCCCTATATATCAGGAGGCAGGGACGGGGCCGTGCTCGACAAGCCAGGACGCCCCCGCCGCCAACCCCCGACGACGATAGCCGTGTCGAACGCTTGATGGCGTTGCTCATGGCAGGGAGGGGCGGCCGACGCCTTGCGGGCGCTGGCCGACTTGTTCGCCGGGATGAAGACTTCCGAGTGAAGGACAGATGATGGCGGCCAAGTACGGGCGCCTGTGCGACAGGGAAACACGCGCTTGATCAACAATCGTCAAGGTGGCCGCCGTCGCGGCCGCGGTGGGCAGCGCCCTCAGGGTGTAACCGGGAATTCCGGCAACAATGCCCGCGACAACCGACAACGCGGCAACGCGGCTCAACTGCTTGAGAAATACAAGGGCATGGCGCGCGACGCGCAGCTAGCGGGGGACCGCGTGCTCACCGAATATTATCTTCAGTTCGCTGACCATTATTTCCGAGTGCTCGAAGAGGGCCGTTCTCGCTTCGAGGAGCAGCAACAGCCGCAACGCGGTCGTGGTCGTGATGACGAGGATGAGGACGACGGCGACGGCGACGGTGACAGCGACAATTTTGACACCGACTTGGGCGACGACGACAGTGAGCCGCAACAGCAACGGCAGCAACCGTCTCGCCAACAACCGCAGCAGCTGCGCCAGCGCCCCGACCGCAACGACGAACGCCCCGAACGACCTCGCCGCGACCTCGCCAATGGCCGCGACGACCGCCCGGCCGACAACGACCAGCGCATCGCCGCGGCGGTGCTGCCGCCCGCGATAGGCACTGAAAGCGATAACGAATCGCCGGCCGAGGCGCGCCCGCGCCGCCGGGTGCGCAAAGCGCGCGATGAAGACGGCGGGGACATCGCTCCCACTGCCTGACCACCGGCACTGGCATGATTGAAAAGGGCAGCGGCTTGAGGCGCTGCCCTTTTTCATGCCTGCCGCTGTGGCTGCAATGTCACGTCACGGAACCGCAACAATCGAGTCACACGCCCGTCGCCGCTGCTTCCTAGTACATCCCCATCGGCGGCGCAGAATGGCCGCCCAAGGGGAAAATTGCACATGAACGTCAAGAGTTTCGCCCTCGCCGCCACGGCGGTAGTGGCGCTGGCCATGCCGGCAATCGCCGACGCCCGCTCGATGCGCGCGGTCGGCTCGTCGACCGTTTATCCCTTCGCCAAGATTGTCGCCGAGCATGTCGCTCGCGCCAATCCGCGGCTTGGTACGCCGATCATCGAATCGACCGGTACCGGCGGCGGCTTCAAATTGTTCTGCGCCGGTATCGGCGAGCGCTTTCCCGATGTGTCCGACGCATCGCGCCGGATGAAAGCGTCGGAGGCCAAGCAATGCGCGGCTAATGGTGTCACACAGATTACCGAGATCCAGGTTGGTATCGACGGGATTGCGTTTGCGACCGCCAAGCAAACCGGCCTTTCGGGCATCGCTCAGCGCGATATCTACGCGGCACTCGCCAAGATGCCGTTCGGCCGGCCCAATCGCGCCAAGACCTGGAAGGACGTCAATCCGAAACTTCCGGCTTTGCCGATCCGCGTCTATGGCCCACCGCCGACCTCGGGCACGCGCGATGCGCTTGCCGAACTGCTTATGACTCCTCCTTGCGAGGAAAAAATGGCCGCGCTCAAGAAGAGCGACGAGAAAAAATTCAAAGCCATCTGCACCGAAATTCGCGAAGACGGCGCCTACATCGAGGCCGGCGAGAACGATAATCTCATCGTCCAGAAGCTCGAGGCCAATCCGGGCACGGTTGGGATCTTCGGCTACAGCTATCTCGAAGAGAATGCCAATCGTCTCAAGGGTCTCCAGATCAACGGTGTCTCGCCGACCTATCAATCGATTAGCTCGTTCAAGTATCCGGGCGCCCGCCCGCTCTACATCTATGTCAAGAACGCTCATGTGGCGGCCATTCCCGCCATTCGGGCGTTCGTCGCCGAATTCACCAAGGAAAGCGCGATGGGACCGAACGGCTATCTCAAGGCCGCCGGCTTGATCGCCTCGCCGAACGGGGTGCGGGCGCGTAGCCAGCAAGCCGCGCGGACCTTGGCTCCGCTCAACCTGTCGATCCTCAAATAGCAATATCGTCCGCATCTGCGGGCGCGCCTTTTTCCGAATAACCGGA
>JBDSMA010000321.1:0-1904 GCA_039916085.1 Sphingomicrobium sp. | reverse complement strand
GGGAGGATTTCGAACCCCTCGATGCCTGACGTCTGGCCCTCCAGCGCGCGGAGCACAGCGAGCGCCGCGGCGGGGCTGGCGAGTCCGAGCCAGGCGACGGCACGGGCGTAGAGCGCGGGCACGAGCTTGAGGCGCACCGCCGTGACGATGCCGAGGGTTCCCTCCGCGCCGATCAGCAACTGATCGAGGCTCGGGCCGCGATTGTCCTTTTTGAGTCCGGCCAGGCCATCATGGACGGTGCCATCGGGCAGCACTGCCTCCACTCCCGTGACCAGCCCGCGCATGGTGCCAAAGCGCAGGACCTGAGTGCCCCCTGCGTTGGTCGAGACGAGTCCGCCGACGGTCGCGCTGCCCTTGGCGCCAAGCGTCAGGGGGAAGCGCTGGCGCGTATTGGAGGCAGCAGCGTGGAGGTCGGCGAGGATGACTCCTGCCTCGGCAACAGCGAATCCCGGGCCGATGTCGCGAACGTGGTTCATCCGGCGGAGCGACAAGAGCAGCGCCGAGCCATCGACGGGAGGCGTGGCGCCGCCGACCATCGATGTGTTGCCGCCCTGGGGGACCAGCGCGACGCCAAGCTCAGCCGCCAGCGTGACGATCTCCGCCACCTCGTCCGTTGAGGCGGGCTGGAGCAGCGCCGCGCTCGCCCCCGTCCAGCGCCCCCGCCAGTCGGTCAGCCACGGGGCGATGTCGGCGGCGTCGGTCAAGGCCGCGCGCGGCCCGAAGCGGGCGTGGACCTGATCGACCAATTGCTGCTGCGCCGCGTTCACCGCCTCCCCCTACGCTTGCGGCCCGCGCTCCGGCAAGCGTAGGAGGGGACATGGCCAAACCCCCGATCACCATCGTCCTTGCCCGCGCCATCAACGGCGTTATCGGCCGCGACGGCCAGATGCCGTGGCACATCCCGGGCGATCTCAAGCGATTCAAGGCGCTGACCATGGGCAGCGCGATGGTCATGGGCAGGAAGACGTTCGACAGCCTGCCCGGGCTGCTGCCGGGCCGCCGTCACATTGTCATGACCCGCGATCCAGCTTGGGCGGTCGAGGGCACCGAGGTGGCGCACGACCTTGACAGCGCGCTGGCGCTGGTCGGCGGTGACACAGTGTCGGTCATCGGAGGCGCGGCGATCTTCGCCTTGTTCGAGCCGATTGCCGACCGCATCGAGCTGACCGAGGTGCTGGCAGAGGTCTCCGGCGACGTCGTCATGCCCGACTTGCGGTCGAGCGAGCGGTGGTGCGAGACGGCCAGCGAAGACCATCAGGCGACCGCCGACACGCCTGCCTGGCGCACCGTCAGCCTGACGCGCGCCTAACGTTTGACGGGCCGCTCGGCGGCCGCGACCAGACGTTTCAATTGCTCGGCGAGCACGGCGTCGACCTTGGGCGCCAGGTCGCTGCCATTGTCGCGACCGAACCCGGCGACGCGATAATCCATCGTGATGCGCGATCCGCCCGGCGCCTTGGCGATGGTCAGGTCCAACACGCCGACGGTGCCTTCGAACAGCAACGGGCCAAGGCCGCCGGTCAGCACGAGATGGGCACCCGGCTGGATCAGCGCGACGCGCATATGCTCGACCCCGCCGCCGCCGTCGAGCCGCTCGCAAAAGCAGCCGCCGGGCCGCGGGTCGAGCGACAGCCGGTCGACCTTGCCCGAATAACTATGCTCCTTCGACCACCAGTCCTGGACGCGGATGAGCGCCGCCCACGTTCGCGCTGGCGGCGCGGCGACATCAACCGACTGACGCAGCGCGAAGCCATGCCCGTCGGCAGCGACGATCTTCGCCGATGCGGGGGCGGCGAGAAGTGCCACAGAGATCAAGATGTGCCGCACGTTGTGTCTCCACCGTCATGCTGAACTGGTTTCAGAATCCATTCCCGAGACCCGGCACACTTCACCAGGATGGATCC
>JBDSMA010000320.1:0-2616 GCA_039916085.1 Sphingomicrobium sp. | reverse complement strand
ACGTCCATATCGCACGACACGAGCGAAACGCCGGTTGCCGATTTCGGCACCCACCAGCGCTGGAACAATTCGGACTGGCTCCACGCCTTGTAGACAAGGCCCGGCGGCGCATTGAACGTCCGCGTGACGACCAGTTCACGGTCGCCTCTGCGCTCGACTGACGTGCGATTCTGTTGGATATTTTCACTGCTAACCGGCTGATCCATCGCTTTGCTCCTGCTCTATTTCGTTGATGATTCGATCCAGTGCGTCGAACCGCGCCTCGAATAGCTTGCGGTGCGCCTCCATCCATTCCGCCTCCGCCTCAAGGCCGCGTTGCCCAAGCTGGCAGGTTCTCACCCGTCCAATTTTCTGCGTCACGACGAGCCCGGCCCGCTCCAGAACCTGGACGTGCTTCTTCATCCCGGTAAGCGTCATCTTGAATTTCTCGGCGAGGCTGGTGATCGACGCATCCGATCGGCCAAGCTGGTCGATGATGCCGCGGCGCGTCCGATCGGACAGTGCCGCAAACGAAAGATCTAGGACCGGACTCGCATACTGAACCATATGGCTCAGTATCTAATATGCGCGACAAGCGCAAGTGTCGGACTTTCCTGCCCGGCAGCGGCGGATTGACACCATGCACCGCCACGGCGGCACCCAAAATCAGTGATGCGGGTCACTAGCGGCAGCGTGCGCTTGCTGAACCCGGAAGCGATGGCCCCGTCAGGCAAGGCCATAGGGGAGACGCCCGTTGCCAGGCGCCTCCCCTATTTCGCGATTACGCAGCGGATCAGGCGTCGGCGGCCTTGAGGTTGGTGGCCTTCATCTTGCCGCGCTGGTCTTCCTCGACATCGTAGGTCACGCGATCGTTTTCGCGCAGCGTGCTCATTCCGGAACGCTCGACGTCGGAGATGTGGACGAACGCGTCGGCCCCGCCGCCCTCAGGCTGGATGAAGCCGAAACCTTTTGATTCGTTGAAAAACTTGACTGTTCCCGTGGGCATTTTTCATTCCTTCTCTCATGTAGTCCGAATGCCGGACCTTGGTAGCTAAGATCAGCGAGAGCGATGGAAAAAGGAGCCGCAAAGCGCCAGTGCCCGTCCTTTTGCGACCGGTAGCACGGGCATGATAGCGCAATTGTGCGCGAATGTCCGCTTTCGACGCGTTGCCGACTTCAAGCGATCCTGTGGCATTGTTCGCTCGGCCATGCGCAATCGATTACAGGTCGATGCATCGAGACCGTCTTTGGCCCTGATCGCGAGGACTGGTTGACGCGGTAGCGTAAAAAATCTACTTATATTTCAGTCTCTTGAGGTCTTGGCTCGAAGGGACATGTTTAATCGGGATGATAGGAAAACGCATGAGTCCGGGTCCTGAGTCGCCGGTGGGCCCAGCCTCCGCTGCAGGACGAAAATGCATAGTTGTGGTTGAGGAGGAGTTTCTTATCCGGTGGATGCTCAGCGAGGAGCTTCGCGATGGGGGCTATCAGGTTATCGAAGCGTGCGACGCCGCGGAGGCTCTCACGATCCTGGAAACGGTCAGCCCCGATTTGCTGATCAGCGACGTGCGCATGCCGGGTCCGTTTGACGGCATGGAATTGCTGGCGCGGGTCAGGGAAACATTGCCTACATTGCCAGTGATCATAATTTCGGGGCACCTGCACCCCGCGCAGGCCATGATCGAGGGTGCGACACAGTTCGTGGCCAAGCCCTATCATATGAAGGCGGTGGTCGACGCGGTTCGCGCAGCTTTAGGAAAAACGATATGACACCAGATCACGCTCCCGAATCGCTTCCGGCATCGATTCTGATCGTCGACGGCGACATTGTTTCGCGACATGTTATCGCGGACTACCTCCGGCATTGTGCTTATACTGTCGTGGAAGCAGCGAACACCGACGAGGCGTTTGCCGCCTTGGCCGAGCCGACGCTCTCCATAGACGTAATATTATGCGATGTTTCCGCGCTCGGTTCGCGCAATGGGTTCGAACTTGCAACCTGGGTGCGGAGCAACCGGCCGGAGCTGGAAGTCAGGCTTGCGGCCGGAACGGAAGTGGCGGTGCAGACTGCCGCTGAACTCTGCGAATGCGGCCCACACCTCGCCCGGCCTTACGAGCCCGAGGCCGTATTGGACTATATCAAACGGCTGAGGGCCAGCC
This sequence comes from Sphingomicrobium sp., assembly GCA_039916085.1. Taxonomy (GTDB): domain Bacteria; phylum Pseudomonadota; class Alphaproteobacteria; order Sphingomonadales; family Sphingomonadaceae; genus Sphingomicrobium. The sequence continues at coordinate 477 of JBDSMA010000320.1, read as the reverse complement.
GCCCTTCTTAGCCATCAGTGGGGCTGGTTCCGAACAGCGCATTGCACGCCTCAGTGAAATGCCCGCCCTCGACCCGTTGCGGACATTGGCTAAAGCCAAGCAGAAACGTCGAAAGCCTCACCATCCGCATCCTTGGGAGGCGTCTGACTGGTCCAGGTTTCGTTCGTGGCTGGCTCGTGACTGGTAACCGCGTAACCGATCAATTCAGCGCCCGGCTCGACCAGGTTGAACCCCCGCCTGGACCAGCGCCAGCCTGCGGTCATCGGGCCGCTTTCGCGGGCCGCCAAAGCCTTCTATAGGCACACCCAGTCATGAACCCCGCCGTCACCGCCGCCGCACTGCCCGCCTCGTCGCGCGACCTGTTCGCGCTGACCAAGCCGCGCGTCATGAGCCTCGTCGTATTTACCGGCCTGTGCGGGCTCCTCGCGGCGCCGGTGCCGGTCAATCCGGTGCTCGGCTTCACCGCCGTCCTGTGCA
>JBDSMA010000319.1:0-1923 GCA_039916085.1 Sphingomicrobium sp. | reverse complement strand
CCGTCGCTTTGAGCGCTTTCAGCGCCTCGAACACGCGGATCGCGCGTTCCGGGTCCTGGACGATCGAGCTTTCGGTCAGTTCGAGCGTCAGCCGCTGGCCGGCGATGCCGTGGGCCTTCAACGCCTCCGCGACCATGCCGGCGACATCGTCGCGAGCGACCTGGATCGCGCTCAGATTGACCGCGACATACACCGGTAGCTCGACGCCCGCGCCGCGGTCCCACCCGGCCAGCGTCGCCATCGCTTTGTCCATCGCCCAGCGGCCAAGCTGGAGGATCAGCCCGCTTTCCTCGGCGACCGGAATGAACTCGGTCGGCGAAATCTCGCCGCGATCTTCGTGGGTCCAGCGTGCCAGCGCCTCGAACCCGGCGACCTCGCCCGATTTGAGATTGATCAGCGGCTGGTAGAATAGTTTCAGCTGGTCCTTGTCCAATGCCCGGCGGAGCTCGGTCTCGATCGAGAAGCGCCGCCGCGCCAGGCTCGCTTCTTTGGGCTCATAGACTTGCGGGCGGCCGGCCTGCTTGGCCTGCTTGACCGCGAACTGGGCGCTGCGGAACAGCTCCTCGGGGTCCTGGCCCTGGTCCATCAGCGCCACGCCGATGGCGCATTCGACGCGGATTTCCAGTTCGGACAGCTTGAACGGGGCGGTCATCACTTGCTGCACCCGGTCGGCGGCGGCGAGCGCGTCACCGACCCCGCGGCCAATGCGAACCAGCACGCCAAACTCATTGCCGCCGGTCCGCGCCAGCACGTCGCCGGCGCGCAGCGCCGACATCAACCGCCGGGCAAAAGTGATCAGCAATTCGTCGCCGGCAAGGCTGCCCATCGATTCGTTGATCCGGGAAAAGCGCAGCATGTCGACCACCAGCACGGCGTGGCTCGAAGCCGCCGCGCCGCTGTCGAGCTGGCCCTCGATCGATTCGGCGAAGCTCAGCCGGTTGGGCAGGCCGGTCAGGCTGTCGCGCAGCATCTCGGCGCGCAGATTGCGTTCGGATTCGACCTCGGGCGTGCGGTTGATCAGGCTGACCAGGCAGCGCGGGCTGCCATGCTTGGGGTCGCGCGGCAGCGGCGCCAGTTTGATCCGGAAATAACGCTTGGAAACGCCGTCGCCATCGCAGAATTCGATCTCGCTGCGATTATTGAAGTCGGCCAGGAATGCCAGCATCAGCTCGGCGATCTCGGCATGGGTGCAATCGGCATAGTCGCCGGCCATCATCGCCGCATTGCCGGTCGAGGCGATGACCTCGGCGAAGCGGCCGTTGCTGTCGATCAGCCTGAGCGCGCCCGCCCGATTGAGGCCGACCACCGCCGCCGCCAGCGGCATGGCATTGAGCAAAGCGGCTTCGTCCGCGCCGACACGCGTGCTTGAAGTGTTCAACGTTTCCGCCGCGTGCGCGCCATTGGGCGCGGCCGAGCGGGGTGCTGCAGCCGTCATGGGCCCGCGTTAAACGAGACAGGTTAAGGGATCGTCACGACAAGGTCGGTTTCGCTACCGAAGGCGTCACCGCTTTGGGCGCCTCGAACCGGTTCGACCGCGGAAAACCGTTGGGCGCGATCCGCCCCGCCGCGCCGCGCGCCGCGCGCCATGGGGTGAGGTCGCTTTCGGTCCTGACCCGCTTGGCTTCGCCGCCGAGCGGCCAGCTGATCCCCTCGGCCATGACGAACGCCACCGCGTCGCTCAATCCCCCGTCGCGGAAGCGCTGCAATTGAACGCCCGATCCGCGGCCCAGCTCGGGCAGTTCGGCCAGCGGGACCACCAGCATCTTGCGGTTCTCGCCGATCGCCGCCACCGCGTCGGCGTTGGCCGCCACCGGCTTGACCAGCGCGACCCTGGCGCCGGGCCTGAGGTTGACCAATTGCTTGCCCTTGCGCGTCTCGGCCAGCGTCGCCTCGCCCGAGGTCACGAACCCGCGCCCGTCGCTC
>JBDSMA010000318.1:0-7444 GCA_039916085.1 Sphingomicrobium sp. | reverse complement strand
CGAGCGACCGAAACCCGGCAAAGACCATCTTCGACTTGACCGGTGCGCCGGGCTTTTCGCGAAGCATCATCGCGGCGAACGCGAACGATAGCGCCGCCGGGATCACCGCGATCCAGAACACGCTGCGGATATCCCCCGCGAACCACCACATCAGCGCCACGGCCACCAGCGGCGCAAGGAAGGCGCCGACCGTGTCGAGCGACTGGCGCAGGCCGAAGGCGCGGCCGAGCAAGGCAGGGGGCGTATCGTCGGCGATCATCGCGTCGCGCGGTGCGCCGCGGATGCCCTTGCCGACGCGGTCGACGAAGCGCGCCCCGAGCACTGGCACGACCCCCGCCGCGAGTGGGAACAACGGTTTCGACAGCGCCGCCATGCCATAACCGAGCAGGATCCACGGCTTGCGCCTTTGGCTGCGGTCGCTGAGCCGCCCCGAAGCGAGCTTGGCCATGTTGGCGGTGCCCTCGGCGATCCCGTCGAGCGCGCCCATTGCCGCCACCGGCAGGCCGAGAGTCACCGTCAGGTAGGCGGGAAGCAAGGCGTGATATATTTCGCTCGACAGGTCCATCAGCAGGCTGACGAAACCGAGAACCCAGACGGAACGAGGGAGAGCGGGGCGCATCGCTTTGTTGGAGCAGGAGGCGGGCGCGCTTGCAAGACGATCGACCATTGCGCCTTCACAAACTTGCAAGACGCGAAAAGTTTGGTAGCCTCAATCGCATGTGGGGAGCGGCAACATCGGCTGGACTCGCGGCGCGATTCGCGCGGCTGGTCGAACAATTGGGCGGCGAGGTCGGCGCGGCCAAGGCAATGGGCCAGCAGCGCGACTTGCTGGCCGCGGTTGCCGCGCTGGAACCCGCAACCCTCAACCAGGTCGCGGCGGCGGTAAAGCGCGGCGCACCCGCGGTCAGCCGGGCCATTGATGCATTGGTCCGTGGCGGCCTCGTCGAACGACAAGCAGATCCGGAAAATCGCCGGCGTCTGGCGTTACGCCTGACCGACGCGGGTCAAGCGACGATGAGCGCCCCGCCAGCGGCCGATCGCAGCCTCGAAGGCCGCTTGGCCCGGCTGGCCGCGAGCGAGCTCCGGGCGCTGGAGCGCGGCATCGACATTCTCGAACGCCTGCCTCGCTAAGCATCGCTTAAACTCACAAGCAAACGGCCCCGGAGATTGCTCTCCGGGGCCGCGTTCTTGCCGTCGATGTTGGAGCGACCTAGCCGCGCTCGCCCGGGGTGGGAACCGGCGGCGGCGGCGGCGGCGGCGGCGGTGGCGACGGGCACATGCTCGTCACCGGGATCACCGACCCGTCGTAGCAGGTCTGGTTCTGGACGGGCTCTGGAGCCGGCGGCGGCGGTGGCGGGGGCGGCGGCGCCACCATTACTGGGGGCGGTGGGGCGAAGTTGTAGATCAAGCTCGCGAGCAGCGAGTGCGACCGGAACTTGGAGTGGACCCGGTCATTCGTGTTGAACAGATCGGTGTCCCGGAACTTGGTGTTGAAGTAGCGGTACTTCACACCCAGATCGATGTTCGGCGTGATCGCATAGCGAACGCCCGCAATCAGCTGCCACGCCAAGTGGGAATCTCTGAGGTTGGCCGTGTCGAAGGCATCCCGAATACGGACCTTGGTCGATGCGTAGCCAACACCGCCACCGGCATAGAAGGACAAGCCATCCTGGTTGCCGAAGTCACCGAGCAAATTGCCCATGATCGAATACACCCTGGTACGACCGCTGGCGGCTTCCGTGGTGGCCAGGCCCCCGCGGTTCTGGAAGGTGTAATCCTTGTGCGAAGCGCTCTTGTAGCCGCCTTCGATCTCGGCACGGATCGGACCGAAGTCGTAACCGGCGATGATGTCGGCATCGATGCCGGTTTTGTGGTCGACGATGAGGTAGTTGTTGGTGGTGGCAAAACCATCGAAGTAACTGAAGTTCATGTTGCGGGCGAAAAGGGCGCCTGCTTCGATGCCGACATAAGGCTGACCATCGCGCGCCATCGCCGGTGAGGCGATCGCGGCGGCAGCAACGGCGGTGAAAAGGAGCTTACGCATGTTATTTCCCCTATTGTGGAAATGAAGTTATAGCATTTACGCTGAAATCTGGAAGTGGGCACGCATCTACTCATGGTGACCGGGCTTCTGAGCCGCCCAACGTCTGTCCCCCGTTGCTTGGTTCCTCTCCCGACGACTCCATCGCCCGGTTACACGAGAACTGTGGCAAAATCATCACATTTTAAGGTCGCCGACCAACCCGGTGTGCGAAGCTGCCGCGAACGGCCTGCCCTTGTTGCGGTGCGTATATTGGGGTAGGTCGCGCCAACTTTATCCGGGACATCGAAATGAACCTCAGGAACGTGGCGATCATCGCCCACGTCGACCATGGCAAGACTACGCTCGTCGATCAGCTTTTCCGTCAGTCGGGCACCTTCCGCGACAATCAGCGTGTCGAAGAGCGCGCGATGGACTCCAATGACCTGGAAAAAGAGCGCGGAATCACGATCCTGGCCAAGTGCACCTCGGTCGAATGGCCGGATTCCCAGGGGATTGTCACGCATATTAACATCGTCGACACGCCGGGCCACGCCGACTTCGGCGGCGAGGTCGAGCGCATCCTTTCCATGGTCGACGGGGTCATCCTGCTGGTTGATGCCGCTGAGGGGCCGATGCCGCAGACCAAGTTCGTCACCGGCAAGGCGCTCGCGCTGGGGTTGAAGCCGATCGTGGTGGTCAACAAGATCGACCGCCCGGACGCGCGCGCGAGCGAGGTGCTCGACGAAGTGTTCGACCTGTTCGTTCTCCTCGAAGCCAGTGACGAGCAATTGGACTTCCCAGTGCTCTACGCCAGCGGGCGCAATGGTTATGCCGGCCTGACCGACGATGTCCGCGATGGCACGCTGAACCCGTTGTTTGAAACCATCGTCGCCCACGTGCCTCCGCCATCGGCCGATCCCGACGGACCGTTCAAATTCCTTGTCACCTTGCTGGACCGGGACAATTTTCTCGGCCGGATCCTTACCGGCCTGGTGTTCTCGGGGTCTATTCGAACCAATGCGGCGATCCATGCGCTCGACCCCGACGGGAAGATCGTCGAGACCGGCCGGGCGTCGAAACTGATGGCCTTTCGCGGGCTTGAACGGGTCGCCGTCGAGGAAGCGAAGGCGGGCGACATCATCTCGATCGCCGGGCTGACCACCGCGACCGTTGCCAACACCATCGCCGACCCATCGGTCACCGAGCCGCTCCATGCCCAGCCGATCGATCCGCCGACGTTGTCGATGCGCTTTGCCGTCAACGATAGCCCGATGGCCGGTCGCGAAGGCACCAAGGTGACCAGCCGGATGATCCGCGACCGCCTGTTCCGCGAAGCCGAGTCCAATGTCGCGATCAAGGTTACGGAGGCATCCGACAAGGATAGTTTTGAAGTTGCCGGGCGCGGCGAGCTTCAGCTTGGCGTACTGATCGAGATGATGCGCCGCGAAGGCTTTGAGCTCGGCATCAGCCGCCCGCGCGTGCTGTTCCGCGAGGATGAGGACGGCAAGCGCACCGAGCCGTACGAAACAGTCATGATCGACGTTGATGACGAATATTCGGGCACGGTGATCGACAAGATGGCGCTGCGCAAGGCGGAGATGACCGACATGCGCCCGTCGGGCGGCGGCAAGACCCGCATCACTTTCTCGGCCCCCTCACGCGGCCTGATCGGTTATCATGGCGAGTTCCTGTCGGACACCCGCGGCACCGGCCTGATGAACCGCATCTTCGAGCGCTATGGCCCCCACAAGGGCAACATCGAGGGCCGCAAGAACGGCGTGTTGATTTCCAATGGCTCGGGCCAGGCCAACGCTTATGCTTTGGGCTTTCTGGAGGAGCGCGGCATCCTGATGGTCGCGCCGGGCGATCCGCTCTACGAAGGCATGATCATCGGCGAAAACGCCAAGACCGACGACCTTGAAGTCAACCCGATGAAAGCCAAGCAGCTGACCAACTTCCGCGCCAGCGGGGGCAAGGACGACGCCATCCGGCTGACTCCGCCAAAGCGGCTGACGCTCGAACAGGCGCTGGCCTATATCGACGAGGACGAGCTGGTCGAAGTCACCCCCGCGTCAATTCGTTTGCGCAAGCGCCACCTTGACCCGCACGAGCGCAAGCGGGCGAGCAGGGCGAAGGTCGCTGCGTAAAAGCGCTTCATTCCAATAGGTTCCTTTGTTCGTCCCGCCCACGGCTCGACTCACCGAAGCTTGGGTTGTGCATATCGGTGCAGGCTTTATGTGCAGTGCAGCAATTGATGAGCGGGAGGATCCACGGTCGCTGAAGAGCGCTGGATCCCAGAGCAAGACGGACGAGCCAACCCAAGCGCCACGGTCCTAGCGGCCGGCAAAGACGCGCCAACGGGCGGCCGGCCGCACATGACAGAGTGAACATTGACCAAAGTTTTTGGGGCCGACCGCGTGTCGGCACTCGCGGCAGCTTTGCTGCTGACGCTGGGCGGCTCGAGCGAAGCGCTGGGGCAAGTCCAGCAAACGCTTCCGGTTATCCAGGCGGTTGTGACCCAGGTCACGCCTTCGCAGATCCTTTCCACCTTGCCGACAACAATCGCCCCCGCGCCCGTTCCACTCAACGCGCTGGTTGATGCGCAGAGCGTCGGCGCCGCCCTTGACGATGAGGGCCAATGCCTCGCTACCGCGGTCTATTTCGAAAGCATGGGCGAACCGCTTCAAGGCCAGCTGGCCGTCGCCAATGTCGTTATCAACCGCGCCCGGTCGGGTCGCTACCCGATCAGCTGGTGCGGCGTCGTCAAGCAGAAGGCCCAGTTCAGCTTCGTCCGCAATGGTCATTTCCCGCGGATCGACGCGGCGTGCGAAGCGTGGCGCAAGGCCCAGGCCATCGCGCGGATTGCTTCGGCCAATCTCGCTCAGGCGCTGCCCACGGACGTGCTATGGTATCACGCCGATTATGTTGCGCCATCATGGGGTCGCCGCCTGACCAAGGTCGAAAAGATCGGCGCCCATATCTTCTATCGGGCCTGAATCGCTCGGCCTGGCGCAGCCACGCCTCATTCTGCCGTTAACTCCGTTCAAAGGGGATTCGCGCGGGCCCGGCAATGGCGCAGTATGTCGTTCGAAGCGCAAGGAATTTCCCGCGGGGAGGGGCGTGCCGGATGCTCAAGATCCTGATCGTCGAAGACGACAGCCAACTCGCGACGACGCTCAAATACCTGGTTGAGGACAATCCACGCTATCGCGTGGTGGCCATCGCCGACGATCTCGACGGGGCAATCGCCGCGGCGGAGCAACACCAGCCTGATCTCGCTTTGGTCGATCTCCATTTGGCCCGCGGCAGTACCGGCTTTTCCGTCGCGGTGCGGATGAGCGATTTCAACATTCCGTGCTTTTTCATTTCCGGCCGCGCCCCGAATTTCCCGATGCCCGACCTGGCCCTTGGATGCTTGATGAAGCCATTCACCGCCGAGGACGTGCATCGCAGCCTCGCCGCCGCCGAGGACATGATGCGCGGACGCGAGGCGCTACGGCCCAAGATGCCGGTTAACCTCACCCTCTACGATCAGGCCGATGTCGATGCCGGCGATTCCGAACCCGGCTTCATCCCCTCGCGCCCCTCGCTCAAGACCCGCCTCGAACATTGGATCGCCGGAACCCAAGCTTAGCTCGCCAGGCCTTACTTGACGAAAATCATGTCCCCGGTTGCCGTATCGAGCGTAAATTTATCGCCGCGCGCGTTGCTCATGATGGTCTTGCCGTCCTGATCGACGCCGAGGATGATGACCCTCTCGGTGTTCTTGTGTTTTTGCCACGGAACGGATTTGCTGGCCCGGTTCGATTCGACCTTCATGAAGATGTCGCGCGAAACGAACTTCTGGTCGCCGGTGGCGGCGTCAATATAGAATAGATTGCCACGCTCGTCTTCGAACACGACATGGCCATCGCCCACCCCCGCGACCGAATATTCGCCCTTAATTTTCAAGTCCATTTTGATTTTGATGCAGCAATGAATCCGGGCCTGGCCCATTTGTTTTTCGTAGCCCGGGCTGCGCGCCGAGGTTGCGGAAGCGGGACTTTTTCCTGCTGGTTGACCGAGGTCCGGGGCGGCTAGCCCCGGGGCAGCCAGCATGACGGCGGCGAGTGCGGCGCCGGACGCGGCTGCGGCGCTGCGTTTCCGATCGGTAGGTCTGGCCATGACAGTTCCTTTTTCTGGTTGGGTGGAGACTTCAGTTACTGGGCGCGATTTGCCGCATCGTGCCGCGGCAATTGGCGGCGCCGCACGAACAGGGGTGGCTGTCGGGCCCGCTTTCGGCCGGTAGCCCCGGCGGCGGCGCGAGCTTGTAGTCGAAGGTTAGTTCGTCGCCGCGGGCGATGTCGGCCATGGCGTAAATATACAGCCGGTCGTCGAACGCATAGGCCTCGCAGTTCGGCGCGCAGCTGTGATTGATGAAGCGCGATGCGTTGCCGCCGCGGGCGCCGTCGATCACGGTCGTCTCGTTCAGGCGAAAGGCATAGACACGCAACGGCTGCTTACTGTCAGCCGGCGCGAGAAGCCGATCGGTCGGCACTCGCTCGCCGGTATATTCGACAATCCGCGCGCCCCGGTGAATTCGGCGCTTGGCGAACACGCCTGTTCCCTCGATCCGCGAACGACCGACACGAATGAAGTCGCGATCCTTCGGGTCAGGAGAAGCGGCGGTTTGGTCGCCGAATGTCGTGGCAAGGCCCACAAAATCCGGATCGGGGAACGGACTGGCGGGTCGCATAAGTGAAGTGAACGCCCGATCTGTGTTCGTGTCAATCGAGCTGGCCCTAACCGCACATTAGAAGGGCCGGTTGGATGCCCGACGAGGATTCGAACCTCGATTAACGGAGTCAGAGTCCGTTGTCTTACCATTAGACGATCGGGCAGTTGGCAGGGGCGTGCGAATAGGAAGCGTGGCCCGGCGTGTCAACGCCGCCGCCGTCCGAACGGGACCGCCCGTTGCGCTCGGCGCCGATGTTGTCCTAAAGTAGCGCCAAGTCAGCCGCCGGTATTCCTGGCGGCGAAGGATAGAAACGGTTGTGTTCGAGATGGCGCAGCAGGCCGCCACCCCGCCGGCACCGCGATCGGGACGCGGGGCAGCACCGAACGAAGCGGCATCGCCGCCGCGCCGGCACAGCCGCCATACCTATGGGGCGCTTGACCTAGGCACCAACAATTGCCGGCTGCTCATCGCCCGTCCAACCGAGACCGGCTTTACCGTGGTCGATGCCTTTTCGCGCATCGTTCGCCTGGGGGAGGGGCTGTCAACCAGCGGGAAGCTCAGCGAAGAGGCGATGGACCGGGCCATCGGCGCGCTCGCGGTGTGCGCGGAAAAGCTCCGGCGGCGCAACGTCAGTCTGTCGCGCTCGGTCGCGACCGAGGCCTGCCGCCGCGCCGTCAATGGCCGCGATTTCGCCGAGCGAGTGC
>JBDSMA010000317.1:0-21033 GCA_039916085.1 Sphingomicrobium sp. | reverse complement strand
TATCGGCTACTGATCGCTACCGGCGAGGGCGCGGCGACGGCCTGGACCCGCAATGGCAAGGATTGGTCCGACAAGTTCCGGACCCTTGTCCGCGCCGCGGCGAGTCTTCCCGCAGGCTGCCTGATCGACGGCGAGGCGGTGGCGCTCAACGAGACGGGCAAGCCCGATTTCCAGCGACTTCAGTCGACCCTCAAGGACGGCAAGGGCGCCAACCTTGCTTATTACGCCTTCGACCTACTGGTCGATCAAGGGGAGGATATCCGCAAGCTCCCCAATCTCACGCGCAAGGAGCGGCTCGCCGCGCTGCTTGAGGGCGTTCCCCCGCCGATTGTCTACGGCGATCATATCCTCGGCAAGGGCGAGGCGCTGTTCAGCGCGATTTGCGCCGAGCGCGGGGAGGGGATCATCAGCAAGAAGGCCAGCGCCCCCTATCGCGGTGCACGCGGGCGCAACTGGCTGAAGGTCAAATGCATCCAGCGCCAGGAATTCGTCATCGTCGGCTGGTCGCAAAGCGACAAGCGCCGGGGCTTCCGCTCACTCCTGCTCGGTCTGCGCGAGGGCAAGACGCTGACCTATGCAGGCAAGGTAGGAACCGGGTTCAACGCCGCGATGATCGACAGCCTGAGGGAGCGGATGGCGCCGCTGGTGGTGGACGAACCCGCGCTCGACGTGCCCCGCGCCGAGCGGCGCGGCGCGCACTGGGTCAAGCCGCTGCTGGTCGCCGAAGTGGCCTTCACCGAATTCACCAGCGACGGTATCCTGCGCCACCCCAGTTTCATCGCGTTGCGCGAGGACAAGCCGGCGGCCGACGTCGTGCGCGAAACGCCGAAGTCGCTCAAGCGGGCTGAAAAGAAAACCGAGCGCGCCACTGCCGAGAGCCTGGGCGTGACCGTCTCCAACCCTGACCGGGTCATCTATCCCGAGGACGGCATAACCAAGGGTCAGCTGGCCGATTATTATGCAGCGATCGAGGCGCTGATGATGGTCGATACGGCGCGTCGCCCGGTGACGCTGATCCGCTGCCCACAGGGTCGCGGCAAGCATTGTTTTTTCCAGAAGCACGACAGCGGTACAATGGGCGAATTCGTCAAGCACGTCCCGGTCAAGGAAAAGGACGGCTCGATTGAGGATTATCTGTATTTCGACGACGTCCGCGGGCTGCTCGCCTGCGTCCAGATGGGGACGATCGAGTTCCACGGTTGGGGCAGCCGCATCGACCCGCTCGAAAAGCCGGATCGGCTGGTGTTCGATCTCGATCCCGACGTCGGACTCGATTTTGCAATGGTCAGGGAGGCGGCCGAGCGGCTGCGCAAACTGCTCGCCGATCTGGGGCTCAAGAGCTTTCCCTTGCTCAGCGGCGGCAAGGGCATCCATGTTGTTGTCCCGCTCGATGCCAGCGCCGACTGGCCCCAGGTCAAATCATTCGCCGAGCGCTTTAGCCGCGCGATCGCCGAAGCCGAACCCGAACGCTTCACCGCCAACATTCGCAAGGCACAGCGCAAGGGCCGCATCTTCCTCGACTGGCTGCGCAATCAGCGCGGCGCGACGGCGGTGCTGCCTTATTCGGCGCGGGCACGCGAAGGCGCTCCGGTAGCCGCACCGATCGCGTGGGAGGAATTGCCCGAATACAAGGGAGGCAATGCCTTCACCATTCGCGATATCGAGTTGCTTCAAGAGCGCGCCGCTTCGAAGCTGCTGGCCGGCTGGGGCCGGGCGACGCAGGCGCTGCCCGACGCCTGACGTTCAGGACGTTGCGGGATGCTTAAGCCCGACCAGTTCCCACAGCGCGACCTGGGCCGGCAGGATGGAACGCCGCGTATATTCCAATCGTGGGTCGAGTTCGAACGGCAGGAAGTTCATCGTCGCATTGGCTTCGAACAGCAGCAGTCTGCCGTCCTCCATCAGGCCGAAATCGATGCCGAAAAAATCGAGGCCGATGCGCTGACGGACCTCGCGCAGGACATCGTGCACTGCCGCCGGGAAGGCGCCCTCCGGGACGGCCATGTCGCGCTCCTCTTCGGCCAGCAGCACGGGGTGGTCCAGCATATATTTATGGCCGTCGCCGGCGTGAACATTCCAGCTTTCCAGTGCAACGCGATGGCGCAGGATCATGCGGTCGCCGATGAAGAAAATGCGGGCCTTGCGGTAAAGCCCGTCGGGACTTTGGTAATCGACGAACTCGGTGGCGAAATGCCCGGCGCCCGGCTCGATGCATGCGGCGACTTCGCCAGAATTGTGGCACAGCCCGAGAATATGACCGCCATGGGTTCCGGCTCGTCGTACGATCAGCGGATAAGCAAGGCCGACCCGCTCCAGCAGCGCGATTGCGGCTTCGGGCCGGGCGACCTTGAACCGCGCGACCTTGGGGACAATTAGCCCGGGCGTGCCGGCGAGCCGCGCCGCGACCTTGTCGCGGGTCGTGCGGAGCACGATGGCGGGTGGATTGATCACCCGGCCGCGATAACCGCGCAGCAGGCGCGACAGATTGTCGAGCACATACGGGTTCTGGTCGGGATCGGTGATCAGGTTGACGACATAATCATATTGGCCGAGCGACGGCCGCCACGCCTGACGAAAAAAGTGGCGGGTCATGTCGAGCCGGTCGGTCCGCACTTCGGAGCCGAATAAATTGTGGAGGTCGGTTGCGCCGCTGTGACCCGTTTGGCCCGACCCCAGGTCGGTCGGTTGGTCGGCGCCCAGCACGGTGAGGATGGTCGGCGTCAACGGGCCAATTTCCTATCCGGCGAAGCGATCGGTGGCGCGGATGAGGCCATCGAGGATGCCGGGTTCGCTGAACGAATGGCCGCCGTCGGCGACGATCTCCAGTTCCGCTTCGGGCCACGCCTTATGCAGTTCCCACGCGGCACGCGGCGGGGTGCAGCAGTCGTGACGGCCCTGGACGATGATGCCTGGAATGCCGTTGAGCTTGCCGACATCGCGCAACAACTGGCCTTCCTCAAGCCAGCCGCGGTTGCGCATATAATGATTCTCGATCCGCGCGATGGCGATTGCATAATCATCGCCGGTCGCCTCCTCGATCATCGCGGCGTTGGGCAGCAAGGTGACGACCTCGCCCTCCCACTTGCTCCACGCCTTGGCGGCCTCAAGCTGGCGGGCGCGATCATCGCCCGTCAGCAACCGGTGATAAGCTTCGACCAAGTCGCCATCGCGGTCCATCGGATCGATCGGGGCGAGGAATTCGTCCCACTTGTCGGGATAGAGCTCGGCCGCGCCGCCACGGCGGTAGAGCCAATCGATCTCGTGCTGGGCGAACAGGAAAATGCCGCGCAGCACCAACTCGGTGACCCGCTCGGGATGCGCCTCCGCATAGGTCAGCGACAGGGTCGATCCCCAGCTTCCGCCGAATACCATCCAGCGATCGGCGCCGCACATTTGGCGCAGCTTCTCGATGTCGCCGACCAGGTCCCAGGTGGTGTTGTCATCAAGGCTGGCGTGGGGCGTCGAGCGGCCGGCACCGCGCTGGTCGAACACCAATATGTCGTAGCGCGTGGGGTCGAACTGGCGGCGGTGCTTGGGGCTAGAACCCGCGCCGGGACCGCCGTGGAGGAACACTACCGGCTTGGCGCCGGGCGTGCCGCTGCGCTCCCAATAAAGCGCGTGGCCGTCGCCCACGTCCAGCATGCCGGAAGCGTAGGGTTCGAAGGGCGGGTAAAGCGTGCGAAGGTCGGTCATGGCGCGCGGCTTGGCACAAAAAAGCGGCGGATGCGATGCCCGCACCCGCCACTTTTTGTTCTAGAACTTGATCCCGGCCTCGACGCCGAAAATGCGCGGTTCGTTGACCATCGCGGTGAGGTTGTTGAAGTCGATGCCCGACACGGCGCTTGTATCGTTGGTGATGTTGCGGCCGAAGGCGGCGATGTCGAAGCGATCGGTCCTGTAGCCGATGCGCAGGCCGCCCTCGGTCAGCTGATTGTCGCTAAATTCGACCGACTTGTAGAGGAAAAAGTCGACCTTCGAGCGGTGGTACCAGTCGGTGAAGATATAGACCGCACCATTGCCCATCGGATGCTCGTAGCCAACGGTCCAGTTGATCGTCCACTTCGGTGCCTGGGGAAGGGAATTGCCATCAATCGAGGCGATGCCCGGGGCGATCAATGGGTCGAGCACGGTGCAGGGCGCTCCACAGATGCCCACGCCAAGACCGGGCGAATCGATCTTCGTGTGATTGTACGAAACGCCCCCGGTGAGCGTCAGGCCGCGCGCCGGACGGGCCTCCAACTCGGCCTCGAAGCCGTGGCCCCGGACATGATCGGCATTGAGCAGGGTCGTGAAATTCGATGCGCCGCCGACCGCTGTCAGCTGCAAATCCTTGGTGTCGAAATAATAAGCACTCAGGTTGAAGCGAAGACGGCGGTCAAGCAGCGTGGTCTTGACGCCCGTTTCATAGGACATCGTCTTTTCGCTCTTGGCCGACGACAGGTCGCGGCTGAACAGCAGCCGGCCCTGGATCGAAGGCGCGCGATAGCCCTTGGCGACGCGGGCATAAAGGTTGACATCGTCGTTGACGGCATAGCTGGCGCTGGCATCCCAGGTCAGCACGCCATCCTTGACCTCGGCATGCTGGTTGGCAACCGGACCCCCAAAGAACCCGCGGGTGTCGAACGGGCGCGATGCGTCCATGACGCGCTTGTCATGGTTCCAGCGGGCCCCGGCCTGAAGTTTCAGGCCATTGCCGAAGTCATAGTTGAGCGACCCGAAAATGCCGAGTGCATTGCTGTCCTGGCGCTGTATGGCGATGGCGTTTTTAATGGCCGAATCCGGTGCCACGAAATCATAGCTGGCGATGTTGAGCTTTTCATTGAAGTAAAAAATTCCCGCCTGATAGCCGAGGCCGCCCTTGTTGTTGGAGGCGATGCGAACTTCCTGCGTGAACTGATCCAGACCGGGCACCGCATCGGCCGTGTGCGCGGGGAAGGGAATGAATCCAGGACTGCTGTTGTTGGTAAAGCCTGGGCCGCAGAAGGAGCAGCCGAAGCCGCCATCAATGTCGCCGCGGCTGTTGAGCGTGCCGTGCCAATAACTGGTGATCGAATAGATGCTGATCGCACCGGCGTCATATTCACCGTTAAGCGCGACATTCTGGTTCTTCAGCCGCTGATAATTGATGCCATCCTGGCGCACCTGGTCGCGGCGGAATTTGCCGCCGTCGAGGCCGATCAGCTGGTTGGTGCCGGGCTTGATGGCGTTGGCGTGAAAGATGCGGGCATTGCCGCTATAATCGCGCAACTGGCCGACCAGGCGAAGTTTTAGGTTGGGGGCCGGGTTGAACTGGATCTGGCCGCGAAGCGCGATGTCGTCATAGCCTTCGAGGTTGTGCTTGCCCGGGGCGGCGAGGTTGTCGATCCAGTCATTGCGGTGTTGCCAGAGGCCCGACAGTCGCACGGACATGGTGTCGCTCAGCTTGCCGCCGACCGCCCCTTCGGCGTTGGTCGTCAAATAGCTGCCGACGCTGACCCTGGCGTAGTTGCGGCCCTCGCCCGGCTTGACCGTGTCGAACTTGACGATGCCGGCCGGGGTATTGCGGCCGAACAGGGTGCCCTGCGGTCCGCGAAGCACCTCGATCCGATCGACGTCGAACGCGGGAAAGCCCTTGAGGATCGGGTTTTCGAGCACGACGTCGTCATAAACCAGGCTGACCGGCTGCGACGCATTGAGGTCAAAGTCGGTATTGCCAAGGCCGCGGATGTAGAAGCGCGGAAAAGTTCGTCCGAACGAACTTTCGATGTTCAGGCTGGGCACCCGGCCCGCCAGGCCGCGGATGTCGGCGCCGCCGGCATTGATCGCCGCCAGCGTATCGTCATTGATTGTCGCGACCGACAGCGGCACGTCCTGCAGGTTCTCGCTCCGGCGCTGAGCGGTAACGACGATTTCCTCGACCTTCTGGGTGGCGTCGGCGGCAGGCGGTTCGGTGGCGCCCGTGGCCTGGGCCGCAGCCGGCGTGATCGGAAGCAGAATCGCGCTGGCGGTCGCCAGGGCAAAAAGCGAAATGGGCGATAAAGTGCGCATCGGCGGACTCGCAATCTGGAAATAAGCGGGCGGGGCCCCCTCGGCCCGCCCATGAGTTGCGCCTGTTGGTTTGACGAGCCCGAGTCAACGCGAACGATTCACCTCCGTGATGATTTTAGGATAGCCGTTGCGCGGGGGTAACGCTGGCGCCCGTCTCCGCAATTGCACGGAAAATCGCTCGGGGACTTGCCAAAATACATTAAATCGCATCAAATTAATTCAGATTTAATACCGAGTCGCAGGGGTGGGATAGGCATGACGCGAAGGCGGCAGACAATTTTTATACCCTGAAGCGAAGGTTTTGCTGGACGCAGCGGTCAGCCGCGCTCTAGCCGAAGAGGTCCGGCCTGTCCGTCTTCCCACCGACCGACAGGCCGGGCACCCGCATCCGCCAACCGGTCAGAAGCTGAACTCGTCGTAGACGCGGCTGGCATCGCCGTTCCATTCCCCGTGATATCGCTCGAGTAGCCGGTCGGCGAAGGTCTTGCCGCTCGCCACGACTTCGCGCAGGGGATCCAGGAAACCGCCTTCATTGTCACCTGCGGCGTTGAGTTCGGCGCGGTCGCGCAGGCCGGCGGCGGCAATCTCCAGCACCTGGCCGGCAAGGTCGCCCACCGTGCCTCCGTCAGGCGCCACCGCGTCAAGCGCCATGCGCGGCACGGCATGGCGCAGGGACTCGCGTTGCTCGATCGTCCAGTGCCGGCACAAATCCCACGCCGCGTCGAGCGCGCTATCGGAATAGAGCAGCCCGACCCAAAGCGCTGGCAAGGCACAGATTCGCCCCCACCGACCACCGTCGGCGCCGCGCATCTCGAGGAAGCTTTTCAGGCGCACCTCGGGGAAGGCGGTCGACAAATGGTCGGTCCAGTCAGCCACGGTCGGTTTCTCGCCCGGCAAAACCGCCAGCTTGCCGTCGAGGAAATCGCGGAAGCTGAGACCCGCGGCGTCGATATATTTACCGTCGCGGAACACGAAATACATCGGGACGTCGAGCGCGTAATCGCAATAGCGTTCATAGCCGAAGCCATCGTCGAACACGAACGGCAGCATCCCGGTGCGGTGCGGGTCGGTGTCTTCCCAAATATGACTGCGGAAGCTCTTGAAGCCGTTGGGCTTGCCCTCGGTCAGCGGCGAATTGGCGAACAGCGCGGTGGCGATCGGCTGCAGCGCCAGACCGACGCGGAATTTCTTAACCATGTCGGCCTCGGATGAATAATCGAGGTTGACCTGGATGGTGCAGGTACGAAGCATCATGTCGAGCCCGAGCTGGCCGACCCGCGGCATGTGGCGCAGCATGATCTCGTAACGGCCCTTGGGCATGATCGGCAGCTCGTCGCGACGCTTGTCCGGCCACATGCCGAGCCCAAGAAAACCAAGCCCGAGGCGGTCTCCGACGGTCTTGACCTGCTGGAGGTGACGGCCGCTTTCAGCACAACTCAGGTGAAGGTTGGCAAGCGGCGCGCCCGATAGTTCGAGCTGCCCGGCGGGTTCCAGGCTGATCGTCCCGTCGCTGCCCGTCAGGGCGATGACCTTGCCCCCCTCCTCGACCGGTTTCCAGCCGAATTCGGTAAGGCCGAGCAGCAGGTCGCGGATGCCGCCGGGCTCGTCCCAGGACGGCGCGCGGTGGTCGGACAGGCGATAAACGAACTTTTCATGTTCGGTGCCGATGCGCCACGCCTCGCGCGGCTTCTCCCCGCCCGAGAATTCGGCCAGCAGATCGGCGCGGCTCTCGATCGGCGGGCTGGCGGACAAGTCGGTGCGCGTGGTCATCAAGCGCCGTTAGCGCCAGTCACCGCCAAGCGCCATATAGGCCGTGACCGCGGCCAGCGCGGCGGTCTCGGCGCGGAGGATGCGCGGGCCAAGGCTGATCGCGCGGGCGGTCGGGTGAGCACGGATCGCGGAGCGTTCATCGGTGGTGAAACCGCCCTCGGGGCCGATCAGGATCGTCGCCGGGCCCGGCGCGAAGGCGGTAGCGGCGGGTTCGCCCCCGGTCTCGTCGGCAAAGTAAAGCGGCTGCGTCGGATCGCGCACTTTCAGGAAGCGATCGAGTTTGACCGGCTCGGCGATAGTCGCGAGCGCAGTTCGCCCGCACTGCTCAGCGGCCTCGACGATGTGGGCACGCATCCGTTCGAGGTTGAGCTTGTCAACGATCGTCCGCTGGGTGATGACCGGCTGAAGCCGCGCTACCCCCAGTTCGACCGCTTTTTCAACCAGCCAGTCTACCCGCCCCCTCTTGACCGGCGCGAAGGCAAGGGTGAGGTCGGGAACGGACTCTTGCGGGCGGGTTTGTCGTCCAGCACCCAGCACCATGTGTTTCTTGTCAGCCTCAACGACGGTCGCGAGCCATTCGCCGTCGATTCCGTCGAACAGCAGCACCGCGCCACCTATTTTCAAGCGCAGCACATTGCCCAGGTAATTCGCCTGCGCCGCGTCAAGCGTCACCCGCACGCCCTCGCCGAGCGGCGGTGCGATATACAGCCGCGGCAGGCTGCGCGGCGGCCATGCTGGCGTGGCGGGCATTATCAGGACTTAGCGGGTGTGCTTGACGTCCGCCATAAGCGGAAAGCGGACATTTTGTCCAAGGACGGCTATCGGATAGTGCGTTGACCGTAGGGCCGCCCAAAATAAACATCGGGAGAAGAAAATGAGCGGTGCCGATTACGACGCCGTAGTTGCCGCTTCGACCCGCTGGATGAAGGCGTGGATGGACCAGGACCGAGAAACGCTTGACGCTTTTCTGGGTCCGGAATTTGCGCTCATCATCTCCACTGTACCGACCAAGCCATTCGGGCGGTCCGACTGGCTCGAGACTGCGGTAAGCGCTTATGTCTGCACGCGCTTCGCCTATGAAGGCGTCCATTGCCGGCGCGTTTCGGGGGATCTGGTCGCCATGTCGGCAATCGCCGATTTTGACGCGACCATCGGCGGTATCGACCGGTCGGGTCGCTATTTCGTCACCGATCTGTGGCGGCGTGCCCCCGGCAGCGCGCATGGCTGGCAAATCTGCGTCCGCTATTCCTCACGCCCCGGCGAACCCGATGCCAGCGTTCGCGCCCTTGTGGAGCGCTGATCGAAGTCGCGGCTGTCGGCAATGGTCGAAAGCGACCAATCCCGGGTTTCACGCCGCCGGCTCTTGCGCCGCATGGCGCCACGTGGTGCATCTTCCGCCAATGAGTCTTCCCGCAGACACGGTACCCGACAGCGAGCGGCATGGGTTTATCGGCGTGCTTCCCGCGCGGCTGCGCCCCTATGCGTCACTGATGCGGATCGATCGGCCGATCGGGACGTGGCTGCTCTATTGGCCGTGCGCGTGGAGCGTCGCGCTGGCCGGGGTCGGCGGGCAGTGGGCTTTGTTCGCCTGGTTCGGCCTCGGCGCCTTCGCGATGCGCTCGGCAGGCTGCGTCTATAACGACATTGTCGATCGAGACCTCGACCGGCAAGTGGAGCGGACACGGCTCCGCCCTCTGGCGTCAGGCCGGATCGATGTTTTTGCAGCCTGGGCGCTCGTCGCCGCGCTGTGCCTGATCGGGCTTGTCGTCCTGCTCCAACTGACCCGAACCGCCCAGCTCGTCGCGCTAGCCAGCGTCGCGCCTGTCGCCGCTTACCCGTACATGAAGCGACTTACCTGGTGGCCCCAGGCGTGGCTCGGGCTAGTCTTTTCGTGGGGTGCGCTGGTCGGCTGGCCGGCGGTGACCGGGCGGCTCGAGCTTCCCGCGCTGCTGCTTTGGCTCGGCTCGATCGCCTGGGTGGTTGGTTACGACACGCTCTACGCCGTCCAGGATATCGAAGACGACGCGCTGGTTGGGGTCAAATCGAGCGCCCGGGCCCTGGGGCCGCGCGCAAGGGCGGGCATCGCCTTCTTCTATGTCCTCGCGCTGGCCGGTTGGGCCGGTGCGATCTGGGCAGTCCGCCCGCAGCCACTAAGCCTTGCCGCATTGCTCCCTGCGGCGCTTCACCTCGCCTGGCAGGCGAGCCACGCCGACCCGGCCGATGGGGCGTTGGCGTTGCGCCTGTTCCGCGCCAACCGCTTGACCGGGCTGCTGCTGTTCGCCGGTTTCCTCGCGGTCGGCTTGTCGCTCGAGCCGTGACCGCCTAGGCGCATCGCCGATGCAATCCCCTGCCGCCGCCCAAGACTCCGTCGCCGCCCTTGTCGAGCAAGCCCGCCGCGCCGGGGCAGATGCCGCCGACGCGGTCTATGTCGGAGAACGCTCGACCGGGGTCAGCGTTCGCCTGGGCGCGCTTGAGGATGTCCATCGCGCGGAGAGCGAGGAGATCGGCCTGCGACTGTTCGTCGGCCGCCGCAGCGCCAGCGTCGCTTCGTCCGATCTGTCTTCCGACGCGCTCGCCGCGCTCGTCGGACGGGCTCTGGCGATGGCCAAGGAAGCGCCCGAGGATCCGTATGCCGGACTCGCCCCGGACGACTTGCTGATGCGCGAGGCGCCCGCCGATCTCGACCTCGATGATGGCGGCGATCCCGATCCGGCGACGCCGCGTGCACGAGCCCTCGAAGCGGAGGATGCCGCGCGGAGTGTTGTTGGCGTCACCAACTCCAACGGGGGCAGCGCCTCAGCCTCGGCTTCCGCCTTCGCCATTGCTACGAGCCACGGCTTCTGCGCCGCCACCCGCGCAACCGGCTACAGCGTCTCGGCCAGCGTTGTCGCCGGAGAAGGCGCGGCGATGCAGCGCGATTATGGCTGGCACTCGGCGCGCCACGAAGCCGATCTAGAAGCCCCCGCCGACATCGGTCGCCGCGCCGCCGAACGGGCGGTCGCGCGGCTCAATCCGGTGCGGGTCGAGGCGGGGACGATGGCGATCTTGTTCGACCCGCGCGTTGCGACGACCCTGCTCGGCCACCTCGTCGGGGCGATTAGCGGCGGCGCCATCGCGCGCAAATCCTCCTTCCTGCTCGACGCGCTCGGCAGCCAGGTTTTCGCCCAGGGCGTCACCGTCCATGACGACCCGCTTCGCCCGCGTGGCTTGCGCAGCCGGGCATTTGACGGGGAGGGATTGCCGGCCGCGCCGCTCGACCTCATCGCCGACGGCGTGTTGACGGGCTGGATCGCCGACAGCGCCGCGGCGCGGCAGCTCGGCATCTCGCCGACCGGTCATGCCGTGCGCGGCGTCTCGGGCGCGCCCGGCTCCGGCCCATCAAACCTCCATCTCGCCGTCGGCAGCCGCAGCCGCGACGCGATGATCGCCGGGGTCAGGCGCGGCATCCTCGTGACCGAACTGATCGGCATGGGTGTTAACGGCGTCACCGGCGATTATTCGCGCGGCGCGGCCGGCTTCCTTATCACCGACGGCGAAATCGGCCCGGCGGTATCGGAAATCACCATTGCCTCGAACCTCAAGGCGATGTTCGCCACGCTCGAACCGGCCACCGACCTCCGCTTCCGCCGCGGCATCGACAGCCCGACCGTGCTGGTGCCCGAAATGACGGTGGCAAGCGCCTAGCCGACCGGTTTCAGCCCGAGCCGCGCGAATTCGATTTTCGGGCAATGGTCCATGACGACCTTCAGCCCGGCCGCCTCCGCCTTGGCCGCCGCCGCTTCGTCGATCACACCCAACTGCATCCATACCGCCTGGGCGCCGACTGCAATGGCACCGTCGACGATCGGCCCGACACTGTCGCTCCTCATGAAGATGTCGACGATGTCGATTGGCTCGCCGATCTGGCCAAGTTCGCGCCAGACATATTCTCCGTGGACATGCTCGCCGGTGATTCGCGGGTTGACCGGGATGACGCGATAGCCCTGATCCTGGAGGAATTTCATCACCCCATAGCTCGCCCGGTCGGGTCGGTCGGAGGCGCCGACCATGGCGATGGTCCGGGCGCCCTGAAGCAGGCCGGCGATGTCCTTGGGGTCGGTTAGCGGCATCGAAGTCGTCTCCTTTGCGTCCCTCAACCCTTTAGCGGGGGAGTTTCTCCACCTCGGCCATCACCGCCCTGGCGATCGCCGCGAAGGCGTCCGCGGCGGGTCCGTCGCCGCCGGCCGGCGGGCGCCCGGCGTCCGAGGCTTCGCGCAGGCTTGTCGACAGCGGCAGCCGGCCGAGGAAGGGCAGGCCGAGCCGGGCCGCCCCGGCCTCCGCCCCGCCGCTGCCGAACGGGTCGCTGCTTTCCCCGCAATGCGGGCAGATATAGCCAGCCATGTTTTCGACCAGCCCGATCACCGGCACCCCGGTCTTGCCGAACAGGTCGATCGCCCGCTCCGCGTCGATCAGTGCCAGATCCTGCGGGGTGGAGACGATCAATGCGCCATCGGGCTTGGCCTTCTGGACCAGCGACAATTGCACGTCGCCCGTTCCGGGCGGCAGATCGACCAGGATTATCTCGACATCGCCCCAGTCGGCATCGATCAATTGGCCCAGCGCGCTCGACGCCATTGGCCCGCGCCACGCCAGCGCCTGTCCGGCTGGGACAAGCTGACCGACCGACAGCAGGCGAACGCCATACTTCGTCTCGACGGGGAACAGCCGCTGCTTGTCGGCGCGCGGCCGCTCATGCGAATCGAGCAAAGTCGGCTGCGACGGGCCATAAATGTCCGCGTCGATCAATCCGACCCTTTTGCCCATCCGCGCCAGTGCCACGGCGAGGTTGGCGGTCAGCGTCGATTTGCCGACCCCGCCCTTGCCCGATCCGATGGCGATAATGATGCGTTCAGGCTTGGAGGCGGACATGGCGATGCGGACTTCGGCAACGCCGGTAATAGCCAGCGCCGAGGCCGTGAGCCGCGCTTCGAGAGCGCGGCGCTCGTCGGCGGCCAGCCCGGTCGCGTCGACGACGAGTGTCGCCACGCCACCGGCCAGGCGGCGCGTCCGTATCCGCGGCGCATCGGGCGCGGCGTCGAGTGTTTCGAGCGGGTCGCGGTCGGTCATGGGCGGGCGCTATGTCGCCTTTTCGACAAGCGCCACTGTTTTTCGCCGAAAGCTCACCTATTATGGGGTCATGACGAATTTCACCGGGTGGGAGGCGCGCGCTCGCGCCTTGTTCAGCGACAACAAGGGTCCATGGGGCGCCCCGCCGGGATCCGGCGGGTCGGGCGGAGGCGATGAGCCACCCGTCACCAAGGGGCCGTGGGGCGATCCGCCGCGCCGCCGCCGCGATTCATCGCCGGCCGGCCCCGCGACCTCGCTCGACGATTTGTTGCAACGCGGCCGCGATCGCTTTGGCGGCGGGCCCGGCGGTGGCGGGTCTGGCTTCGGCCGGCGCCCTGACGGGTCGATGATCATATGGGGGGTGATCGGCTTCATCACCCTGTGGCTGTTGTTCACCTCCGTCCATTCGATTGCGCCGGAGCAACGCGGCGTGGTCACCCGCTTTGGCCGTTACAGCCACACGTTGCCGCCCGGTGTCGGCATTACTTTGCCGTCGCCGATCGACCGCGTCGCCAAGATCGATGTCGAGAATATCCGCGAAATCACGCTTGGCTCGGCGAGCGACGAAACGCTGATGCTGACCCGCGATCAAAACATCATCGACATCGCTTATCAGGTGCGCTGGAACATCCGCGACCCCGAACTTTATATGTTCGAGCTCGCCCAACCCGACGAGACCATCAAGCAGGTCGCCGAAAGCGCGATGCGCGCGGTGATCGCCAATGTCACGCTTCAGGGCGCGATGGGAAATGAGCGCGGCGAGATCGAGGCACGCGTCGCCGAGGAAATGCAGAAGACGCTCGATTTCTACCGCTCGGGGGTGGTCATTCAAGGTGTCGCGGTCAAGCAGGCCGACCCACCGGCCGCGGTCAATGACGCGTTCAAGGAGGTCACCGCCGCGCAACAGGAAGCGCAGAGCTATATCAACCAGGCCAATGCCTATTCGCTGCAACTGCATCAGAAGGCGCAAGGCGACGCGACCGCGTTCGACAAGGTATATGCCCAGTACAAGCTGTCACCGGTGGTGACCAAGCGGCGCATGTATTACGAGACGATGGAGCGGGTGCTGCAGGGCGTCGACAAGACGATTATCGAGGCGCCGGGGGTCAACAGCTATCTGCCGCTGAACGAACTCAAGCGCAGCGCCCCAGTCAAGGAGCCGGCGCAATGACCGCCTTCATTCGCGCCCACCCGTTCCTGTCGGGTTTCATCGGCTTCTTCCTGCTCGTGACCCTGTTCTCGAGCTTCGCGATCGTCCCCGAAACGCGCCAGGGCATTGTCGTCCGCTTTGGCAAACCGGTGCGGATCATCAATCGCTACACGCCGGGCCAGCCGTTTGGAGCACCCGGCGCCGGCATTGCCTGGCGCATTCCGTTCGCCGAGGATTTCGTGTGGATCGACAAAAGGGTGCGCGACATCGACATGGAAAAGCAGCAGGTGCTCTCGACCGATCAGCTGCGGCTGGAGGTCGATGCGTTCGCCCGATACCGCATCGTCGATCCGTTGCGGATGTACATCGCCGCGCACAGCGAGGATCGGGTCGAGCTCGCGTTGAAGCCGATCCTCGGCTCGCAGCTGAGGAACGAACTCGGCAAGCGGCCGTTCGCGTCGCTGCTTAGCCCCGAGCGCGAGGGGGCGATGGAGAATATCCGCGCCGGCCTCAGCCGCGTCGCCCGGCAATATGGCGTTGAGATCGTCGACGTTCGCATCAAAAAGGCCGATTTGCCCGACGGGACGCCGTTGCAATCGGCTTATGCCCGGATGGTCACCGCCCGCCAGCAGGAGGCGCGATCGATCCGCGCGGAGGGCGCCAAGCGGGCGCAGATCATCCGCGCCGAGGCCGATGCCGACGCCGCCCGTGTTTATGCCGAAGCGTTCGGCAAGGACCCGAAATTCTACGACTTCTACCGGGCGATGCAGTCTTATCAGACCACTTTCCTTGGCGATGCGGAGAACAAGTCCTCACCGACGACTGTCATCCTGTCGCCATCCAATGATTACCTGAGAGAATTCACTGGACGCTAAGGGTGGCGGATGTTCAATTCGCGTTCATCCGCTCGGCCTAGGTCGTCGATCATGCGCCAAAGTCGAACGAGGAATTAAGATGCGTTTATCGAAGGAGTATCGGCCCGTGCGTTACGCCTATGGAGTCGCCGCCGCCCTGTTGCTCGGCGGCACCGCCTTTTCGCTCGCCACCGGACAAGCCGGGGCGCAGGTGGCGCAGAACAGCCCCACACAATTCGCGCCGCGGCCAGGCGCGCCGCCCAGCTTCGCCGATCTCGCCGCCCGGCTCCAGCCGGCGGTGGTCAACATTTCGACCAAGCAGCGTGTCGCGGTACGCCGCCAGGCGGACCCGTTCGAGGAATTCTTCCGCCGTTTCGGCGCCCCCGACGGCACCGCGCCGCAGGGTCAGGGTCAAGGCGGCCAGGGGCAGACCCGCGAAACCGGTTCGCTCGGTTCGGGCTTCATCGTTTCGCCCGACGGCTATGTCGTCACCAACAACCACCTGATTCAGGGGGCCGACGGCAACGGCGTAGTCGACAGCGTCACCGTCATCCTCACCGATCGCAAGGAATATACCGCGCGCATTGTCGGCCGCGACGTCGCGTCCGATCTTGCTTTGCTCAAGATCGACGGCCAAAACCTGCCTTACGTGAATTGGGGCGATTCAACCCGGGCACGGGTCGGCGACTGGGTACTGGCCGTCGGCAATCCCTATGGACTCGGCGGAACCGTTACCGCCGGCATCATCTCGGCGCTTCACCGCGGGATCACCGGGGCGGGCGCTTATGACCGCTACATCCAGACCGACGCCAGCATCAACATGGGCAATTCGGGCGGGCCGATGTTCGACATGGCGGGCAACGTCATCGGCATCAACTCGGCGCTGATCTCGCCCACCGGCGCCAGCGTCGGCATCGGCCTCGCCATCCCCGCGGAGTTGGCCAAGCCGGTCATCGATACGCTTCGCCGCGGTCAGTCTGTGCAGCGCGGCTATCTGGGCGTCGGCCTCCAGCCGCTCGACGAGAATATCGCCGCTTCGCTTGGTTTGCCCAAGGACAAGGGCGAACTGGTCCGCTCCGTCGTTCCCGGCCAGGCGGCGGCCCGCGGCGGCGTCCAGCAGGGCGATGTCATTCTCCGGGTCAACGGGCAGGAAGTCACACCCGACCAGACGGTCAGCTTCCTCGTCGCCAACACCGGCGTTGGCTCGCGCATCCCGCTCGATATCGTCCGCGACGGCAAGCGGCAGACGCTCAACATCATGGTCGGCCAGCGCCCGAGCGAGGACGTGCTTGCCAAGCAGATCGGCGGCGGCGGCGAAGAAGACGGCAGCGCGATGAATATCGAGACCCCGGTCGCGCCGGGCACAGCGCTCGGCCTGTCGCTGCAAACGCTGACTGCGCAAATTGCGCGCGCGGTCAATTTGCCGGCGACAGTCAAGGGGGTGATCGTGACCGCGGTCGACCCCGCCAGTGACGCTGCCGACAAGGGCATCCGCCGTGGCGATTTGATCATGTCGGTCAACCGCGTCGCGGTCACCTCGCCGCAAGCCGTGGTCGGCGCGGTCGAAACGGCGCGCCGCGCCGGGCGTACCAGCGTCCTCTTGCTGCTGAAACGCGGGCAGGCGCCGGAAGCGTTCGTCGGGGTTGCAATCGCTGCACGTTAAGACGGCGGAACCGCGTTCCCTCCTTCGGCCTGGCTTGGCTACCGCGCCAATCCGGCTGGGGGAGGGAATGCGATTCCATGGCGCCTTCCCGAGCGCCAGCATCGTCATCGGCGTTACCGCCGAATACAATGCCAGGAACATTTGACGTCCGCCAGTAAAGCGTTCGCCTCGAAGTCAGTTATCCTGCCGCTTGGCTGGCGGGTTTGTCGTTCTTGGAACTCACGAATCCGCACTGCGACTGCTCCATCGGAATCTGCTTAGTGATGCGGGTGGCGTTCTCCGCATAGGCCTCGGTCACGGAGCCGTGATTGACGGACTTGCCGCGCAGCGGACTCACGCCCTGGCAGATGTGGAAGACATGCGGCGTCGCGGCCTTCGTGGCTCCGCCCTCCGGAGCGATCCAGTACACCACATCCTGGCCGGCCGGGTGTGCCGCGTCCTTCGTCGCCTCGGCCACCGTGCTAGAATCCCTGGCGATGTCCTGCGCCTGGGAGGCGACCTCGGGTGAACAGGCAGTGGTCGGCTGACTGGCTTTGATCTGAGCCGCACATGTGTTCATGTCCTTGGTGTATTGCTCGACCGAAGGCGGGTTCCAGCTCACCCCGATCAGCGTTGCGACCACAGCCAGGACCGCACCAACGCCGCCGGCAATCTTCTTGTTCTTCGGATCCATGTCCTTGTCCATGAAGATCAGGACAACCAGCGGAAGGAAGGCGACCAGCGTGATGATCGCCCCGAGCTGGTTCTGGAAGAAGAATTTCGCTTTGTCCGACGCGCGCGCCGGATCTTGCTTGTTGGCTGCCTTCCACATCAGGCTGCCGGCAATGGCGAAGATTGCGATCCCGACCAGAAGGCCGATCAGCAGCGGAAGGTTTCCATGGTCAAACTTGTGCTGGCGGAGCAATGTGATCCCGGCGACCTCGCCGCCGATCGCAACGATCCACGCAAGCGCCGCGAAAATGCGAAGGCGCTTGGCGGCAGACCCCTGGTCGTGCGTCGCACGCCATTCCTTGGTGACGTCGACTTCTACCGGCGGTTTGTTGTCGGACATGTTCACATCCCCCCTTTCCACGCTTGGGCCCAATGGATACGAGTGGCCGATGCAGCAGTCAGGATCAACCCTGACACGACAAGATTGGCATTGAACGGTTAGCGGTTAGCTCGGTTGGATGCCAAATCGGCAACAACTGCTGCGCGCAATTCCCGGTTCAGTCACCGGGAAGGGAGCAGGATATGGGTTGGTATCTCAAGAAGAGCTTCGCGATCGGCCCTCTTAGGCTGAACCTGTCGAAATCCGGGATCGGCGCGTCGGTGGGGGTGAAGGGATTGAGAGTGAGCACGGGACCGAAGGGGAGGCAGCTCAATGCCGGGCGGGAAGGTCTATATTATCGCGCCCCGTTGAATGGGCCGCTTAATTCACTTGTTTCAGAACCGAAGGTAATCGAGTCCGATGCCAAGACGATCGAGGTAATTGATCGCGGAGATAAGGACGGGCTTATGCGCTTTCTTCGAGGGCTGTTCCGTGGCCGCTAAGGCGCATTCGGCCGATATCCGAGCGCTCGAGCGGCGCTGGCGCGACGCGCTGTTCCACAAGGATGAGGCGGCCCTGCGGGCGTTGATCCACCCGCAGTTCAAGCTGGTCGGAATTCGCTCGACCGGGTCGGTCGCGGTCGATCTCGAACAATGGCTGGTGGCGCTGCGCCGCATGGACGTCGCCAACCTCGAAGTGCGGGTGATCGATTCGGTCAGCCTGCCAACGACCATTGTCGCCAGCGTCGATGCCCAGTGGCAGGTGCGCTACATGGGCCAGCTGATCGACGAGCGGGTCCTGTTGACCGACGTGTGGGTCAGGGGAGACGACGGCGACTGGCGGGTACTTCGCCGCCATAGCTCGCCCGTCCCCTCCGGAGTCGACATCGGCTGATTCTTCGTCCTGAAGGCACCAATATGGGTCGGGTCGATGAAGCCTTCGCCAATCGATAGGGCGTTGTTTCACATGGCATCTTTCGCGAAGCCCCGAAAAAGCGCATGTTGCGCACCGAGGATGAAATCCAGGGGAGGAATGGATGATACTCGTGTTGCTTCTCGCGATGGCTGGCGCGCCAAGCGCCGCGTCGATCAACGCTCCGCGCCGGGCCTTTTCGCAATGCATTAAAGCGTTCGAGACCGACAGCCTGGCGAAGAAGATTCCGGCCGCCAATTATGCCGCCGCGGTCAAGGGATCGTGCACGGCCGAAGCGACCTCGCTGCGCAACGCGCTGATCGCGTTCGACGTCGCGATGGGCACCAAGCGTTCGGCGGCCAACGCCAATGCCCAGACCGACCTCGACGATTATTATGCGACCTCCAACGATCGCTATCAAGGTCAGGCGCCGGTGCATTAAGGTGGCCGAGGGCGTTGCGGCGATGACGCCCGCGGCCTAGGCTTGACCGATGGATGCGCTGTTCTTCGAAGCCGCCGAGGCGGATGCCAAGGCCACCACCGCGCTGCGCCGCGCGATCCACGCCGAACCAGAACTGGGCCTCGATTGCCCACGCACCCGCGACAAGCTCAAGGCTGCGCTGGCCGGCCTGCCGCTGACTTTTCGCGACAGCCAGCGGACGAGCGGCTTCATCGCCCGGCTCGACGGCCATGCGCCGGGCCGCACCGTGCTGCTGCGCGGCGACATGGATGCGCTGCCGATTCATGAGGACACCGGACTCGATTTTGCCAGCCGCACGCCGGGCCACATGCACGCCTGCGGCCACGATACGCATTCGGCAATGCTGGCCGGCGCGGCCAGGCTGCTGGCCGCGCGGCGGCGCGAAAGCTTCGCCGGGACGATCCTGTTCATGTTCCAGCCGGGCGAGGAAGGCTTCGCCGGAGCCCAGGTGATGATCGACGAAGGGCTGCTCGATGATCCGACGCCCGAAGCCGCGTTCGCCATTCATATCTTCCCGAACGTGCCCGGCGGCGTCGTCGCCTGCCGCGAGGGCGCGCTGCTGGCAGCGACCGACATGATCCGCGCTACCATCACCGGGAAGGGTGGCCACGCCGCCATGCCGCACGACGCGATCGATCCGCTGCCCGTGGCGTGCGAAGCGGTACTCGCGTTGCAGACCTACATCGCCCGGCGCACTACCTTCACCGATCCGGCAATCCTTTCGATCACGCAAATCAGCGGCGGCTCGACTCACAATGTCATCCCCGATTCGGTGAGCCTGCTCGGCACGCTGCGCACCCTGTCGGAAGAGCAGCGCAAGGCTTCGCGCGCTGCAATTGAACAAGTATTGACTCATGTCGCCCAGGCCCATGGCTGTAGCGTGGTGGTGGACCTCGAACCGGGCTATCCCCCGACCATCAACGATCCGCGCGCGGTCGCGCTGATCCGCGCTTGCGCTACTGACCTGTTCGGCGAGGCCGCTTACCATAGCATTCCGGCGCCGATCATGGGCGGCGAGGATTTCGCTTATGTGCTGCAGAAGCTGCCGGGCGCGATGGCCATCCTTGGCGTCGCCCCGCCCGGCGGCGACCCGTCTGCCCGCCCGCCGATCCACAATGCCCGGATGATTGTCGATGAAGCAATGCTGCCGCGCGGGGTCGCGCTCCATTGCGCCTTCGCCACGCGTTTCCTGGCAGACGGCTGGAGCTGATTTTTAGGCCTGTACCGGCCCTGCCATCTGTGGTTGTTTCCGGCACCGGACTTTTAGAGGGGCAAACGACATGGCGACGGCAGCGGATAGTGGCGACCTTAGGGAACTGACGCTTCGCGGAATCGTGCTCGGCGCGATCATCACGCTCCTGTTCACCGCCGCCAACGTCTATCTGGGCCTCAAGCTCGGCATCACCTTCGCTACCTCGATCCCGGCGGCGGTCATCTCGATGGCGGTGTTGCGCATGTTCTCCGGCGCGACCATCCAGGAAAACAACATCGTCCAGACCATCGCCTCGGCGGCCGGGACGTTGTCGGCGATCATCTTTGTCCTGCCGGGGCTGATCATGGTTGGCTGGTGGACTGGCTTCCCGTTCTGGCTGTCGACGGCGGTCATCGCCTTGGGCGGCATTCTTGGCGTGATGTATTCGGTCCCGCTGCGCCGCGCGCTGGTTACCGGGTCCGACCTGCCTTACCCGGAAGGCGTCGCCGCCGCCGAAGTGTTGAAGGTCGGCGCCGGCGTCGGCGGGGCGGAGGAGAACCGTCGCGGATTGAGAATGATCGTGTGGAGCTCGATCGTCTCGGCCGCTTATGCCTTTCTCGCCCAGACCAAGTTCGCCGTTACCGACGCCGCAAAAAGCTTCAAGTTCGGCACCGGCGCGACGACCGTCTCGACCAGCCTGTCGATGGCGCTGATCGGTGTCGGCCACCTGGTCGGCATGGCCGTTGGCATCGCCATGCTGGTCGGCTTGATCATCAGCTGGTTCGTGCTCGTTCCGTGGCAGACCGGGCTCGGCGGGCTCGGCTCGGCCGCCGATCTCGGAACGCTGG